>NZ_JBQIOP010000010.1:0-102836 GCF_056822245.1 Petralouisia sp.
ATGGGATCACTTCTTTCGTATATTTTAGTGTGCAAACTTATTATACACCCAAGTGTCTCATACGGCATTTTTTTCTATAAAAACTTGTAAAGTGGTGTAATTTCTTTTTGTCAGCTTAAAAATTTTCCTTGCAATATACCCCCATAGGGTATATAATGGTTTCAGGAAGGAGGAATACAGATGGCAGAAGAAATGGAATCCTGCAGTTGTCACAGAACCAAAGAACGTTCTGAAAAAGAATATAAAGATTTAATCAACCGTCTGAACCGGATCGAAGGACAGATCCGCGGCATCAAAGGGATGGTGGAAAAAGATGTGTACTGTCCGGACATTCTGATTCAGGTGGCGGCGGCCAATGCGGCCTTAAACAGTTTTAATAAAGTTCTGCTGGCGAATCATATAAAGACCTGCGTGACCGATGATATTCGGAAAGGGCGGGAGGAAACTGTGGATGAACTGCTGACAGTCCTTCAGAAATTGATGAAATAAAGAGGTGATAATATGGAACAGTATACCGTAACCGGCATGAGCTGCGCCGCCTGCAGCGCCCGGGTGGAAAGAGCAGTATCCGGGATTGAGGGCGTTACTTCCTGTTCCGTCAGTCTGCTGACCAATTCCATGGGTGTGGAGGGAACGGCAAAGGCGCAGGAGATTATCAAAGCAGTGGAGGAGGCAGGATACGGAGCCTCAGTCAAAGGCGCAGAAGCCGGAAGCAATACTGCCGGCGGGGCAGAGGATATGTTAAAAGACAAAGAAACCCCGCTTTTGAAACAGAGATTGTATGCTTCTCTTGGATTTTTAATAGTACTGATGTATTTTTCCATGGGAACCATGATGTGGGGATGGCCTGTCCCCTGGTTTTTAAAGGGAAACCATGTGGCTATGGGGCTGCTGCAGCTGCTTTTGACAGCTGCGATTATGGTGATCAACCAGAAGTTTTTCATCAGCGGCTGTAAGAGCCTGCTGCATAAATCCCCCAATATGGATACGCTGGTGGCTCTGGGTTCCGGTGCGGCGTTTGTCTACAGCACATATGCTCTTTTTGCCATGACAGATGCGCAGATGAAGGGAGACGGGGCCGGAGTTATGGCTTATATGCATGAATTCTATTTTGAGTCGGCAGCCATGATTCTGACGCTGATTACCGTAGGAAAGATGCTGGAAGCCAGATCCAAGGGCCGCACCACAGACGCCTTAAAAAGCCTGATGAGGCTTGCCCCTAAGACGGCGACTCTGCTGCGGGATGGAACAGAAACAGTGGCGCCCATTGAGCAGGTGGCAAAAGGAGATATTTTCCTGGTTCGTCCAGGAGAAAATATTCCGGTGGACGGGGTTGTACTGGAGGGAAACAGCGCTGTCAATGAAGCGGCGCTGACAGGAGAGAGCATTCCCAGTGACAAAACTGTGGGAGATACAGTATCGGCGGCTACCACCAATCAGTCCGGTTTCCTGAAGTGCCAGGCGTCAAGGGTAGGGGAGGACACCACATTGTCCCAGATTATCCAGATGGTAAGCGACGCCGCCGCTACCAAAGCCCCCATTGCAAAAGTGGCGGATCAGGTATCATATGTCTTTGTCCCCGCAGTAATTGGAATTGCCGTTGTTACATTGGCAGCCTGGCTTCTGGCAGGAGAAACCATAGGATTTGCCCTGGCCCGAAGCATTTCGGTACTGGTAATCAGCTGCCCCTGCGCCCTGGGACTTGCAACTCCGGTAGCTATTATGGTAGGAAACGGCATGGGAGCCAAAAACGGAATTATGTTTAAAACAGCCGTTTCCCTGGAAGAGACAGGCAAGGTGGATATTGTGGCCCTGGATAAAACGGGAACCATCACAAACGGGGAGCCGAAGGTCACGGATATTCTGCCGGCAGAAGGGATTTCTGAGGAAGAGCTGCTTAAGATGGCCGCAGGATTGGAGCAGAAAAGCGAACATCCTCTGGCGAAAGCGGTTCTGGAATATGTCAAAGGAAAACTGCCGGAGGTAACGGAATTCCAGGCATTGCCCGGAAACGGCCTTTCAGGTATAATCGAAGGCATGGAAGTGTGCGGCGGGAATTACAGATTTATCAGCAGCCGTGCGGAGGTTCTGCCGGAATTGAAAGCCCAGTCAGAAGCCCTGTCAGAGGAAGGAAAAACACCGCTGTTTTTTGCAAAAAACGGGAAAATGCTTGGAATGATTGCCGTTGCAGATGTGATGAAAGACGACAGCGCAAAGGCAATCCGACAGCTGAAGCAAATGGGAATCCATGTGGTGATGCTGACCGGAGACAATGAGAAAACAGCCAATGCCATCGGCCGCCAGGCCGGAGTGGATGAAGTGGTGGCCGGAGTGCTGCCGGATGGAAAAGAAAGCGTGATACGCACCCTGCAGGAAAAGGGAAAGGTCGCTATGGTAGGGGACGGAATCAACGACGCTCCGGCCCTGACCCGGGCGGATATGGGAATTGCCATCGGCGCCGGAACAGATATTGCCATTGATGCAGCCGATATCGTGCTGATGAAAAGCCGTCTCAGCGATGTGGCAGCCGCGATCCGGTTAAGCCGGGCGGCTCTCACCAATATTCATGAGAATCTGTTCTGGGCCTTTATCTACAATGTGATTGGAATTCCCCTGGCGGCAGGGATATGGATTCCCCTGTTGGGATGGCAGCTGAACCCCATGTTCGGGGCGGCGGCTATGAGCCTGTCCAGTTTCTGCGTAGTGACAAATGCGCTGCGTCTGAACTTTAAGAATATTCACGACGGGACCAAAGACAGGCCGAAGAAAAAGGGCGCCCATGGAAACATAAAACAGGCGGTCAAAGAAGATTCCGTCCAGACGTATCAGAAAACAGAAATCAAGGAGGAAAAGAAAATGGTAAAAACAATGAAAATCGAAGGTATGATGTGCGGTCACTGTGAAGCGGCAGTTAAGAAATGCTTAGAGGAGCTGAAAGAGGTGTCGGAAGCTTCTGTGAGCCATGAAGCAGGAACGGCGGTGGTGACGCTGACAGAAGAAATTTCAGAGGAAATCCTGAAAAAAGCAGTGGAGGACAAAGATTATAAGGTGCTTTCCATCGAATAACTGCATCACGTTTTAGAAAGCCGGAGTGGGGTTGCTGCATTGAGTAATACAACTGCAAGATATGGTATAATTTCTATTTACAAAATATTGTATCTCGTATATTTGCTTCTTAATGCGGCAGTCCCGCTCCGTTTTTCAAATGCAGCAGAGGTTTGACTTTCTGACCATGAAAGGGTATGATAGAAAAAAAGACAGGCACGCAAACGAAGGAGAATGTTTTTTGATGGGCGACAGGACATTTGAAAACAAAGCCCGGGAGCAGGAAATGCTTCTGGAAAGTATTTATCATACAATGGAATGCGGAATTATCCGTTATGTTAAGACAGGGGAGGACAGATTTGAACTGCTGTCCATGAATCAGGCCGCGCTGCATATGTTGGATTATGAAACCATGCAGGAATGTATGGCGGATGGTTTTGACGGCACGGCAGGCCATGTGATAAAAAAGGACCGGGAGAAAATTTTATCGCTGACAAAAACGCTGGAAAAGCCTGGGGACATGGTGAAATTTGAGTATCAGGCAAAAGGAAAAAGAGGAGATGACCGTTGGATTTTAGCCAGTTCCCATTTTTTGAAAAGGGATGAGAAGAACCGCCCGGTCATCCAGCGGACAATGACAGATATTACAGAGAAAAAGCAGTTGGAGCTGCAGCTGCGCCAGGAACGGGAGCTGTATCAGATTGCCGTGGAAAGCAGCGAGGACATTCTGTATGAATATGATATGGAAAAAGACCGTTTTGTCATGCATGTGTCGGATACGGATGAAGATGGGAACCTGTTTACCGGACGAAAAGTTGTGGAGGATTACCGGAAGAAAGTGATGACAGGGGAAGCGGTTCATTCCGGAGATATTTCCAAACTGGGTAATTTGCTGAAAAACGGTACCGAGGAGCATATGGAACTGCAGCTGAAACTGGACGGAAGCGCCCGCTGGTATCAGATGACGGGGCGGAAGATACTGGAACACGGATGCAGGGCAAAAATCGTAGGAACCATGCGGGATATCCATGAGATGAAAAAGATGCGCCGGGAGAATCAGAGCCATCTGGAGGAACTGAAAATCAACCGTTTGGCCATAAAATCCCTGAGTCATTCCTACACCGGCATTCACTATGTGAATCTTCGGGCTAATACATACTATGCCGTGCGTATCCCAGAGCATTTGAGAAGCATGATTCCCAAACGGGGAGATTACACAGAAGTTATAGAGCATTATGTGGATACCCAGATTGCCTTTGAAGATCGGAGAAAAGTGAAAGCAATCATAGATCCCGAGTATCTCATTCAGAATTTAAGCCCCAAGGCCAGTCATATGGAAGTGGAATACCGGTGTGTGCGCCGGGAGCAGAACAAGCCGGTGTGGAACCGTCTGGAAATCAACCTGGTATCCTGCAGACAGAATGAACCGGAATTTGTGACCATTAATTTTCTGGATATTACCGGTGAGAAACGTAAAGCGTTAAAAAGGGAATATGATAATGCACTGCTGGGCTATGCAATCTCAGATTCTTATGATGCCATTTATGAAGTGGAACTGGAGCAGGAAGCCGTATACCGGGTGATGTTTGATGGGAAACAGATTTCGCGGAAAAAATATTCCAAAAGTTTTTCAGAGATTGTTCTGGCAAATCTGGAAAAAAGTATTCATCCGGATTCCAGAAAAGAATATATGGAACAGATTGATCTGGAGCGGCTGCGCCGGTTGGAACATGAGAACCGTCTGGGAGAAGAATACTGCGAATTTCTGATGAAAACACAAGAAGGGGACTATGAATGGATTTCTTTTATCCTGCGTTCGGTTGTACGCGGCGAGGGAAAAAGAGTGCTGGTGTTTGAGAAAAACGTGGACGCCCGTAAACGGAGGGAACTGGAAAATCTGGAGAGGGAGCAGAAAAACCGGGAAGCCATCACAGAGGCATATCAGGCGGCCAACCGGGCCAATGAAGCAAAAAGCCTGTTTCTGTCCAGAATGTCTCATGATATCAGAACGCCGCTGAACGCAATTATCGGAATGACGGCCATCGCCGGGGCGCACCTGGAAGAACCGGCCCGGATCAGAGAATGCCTGGAAAAGATTTCTTCCTCCGGCAAACTGCTGCTGAACCTGATTAATGAGGTTCTGGATATGTCAAAAGTAGAAAACGGAAATATTTCACTGAATGAGGAAGAAATTCATCTGCCGGATGCGGTTTACAGTGTTCTGGAGCAGATAAAGCCGGAGCTTGCCCTGAAATCCCTGGAGCTGCAGACAGATTTTGGAATACTGCAGCATGAGGATGTGCTTGGAGACCCGCTGCGGCTGCAGCAAATATTTTTAAACCTGCTTTCCAACGCCATCAAATATACGCCCAACGGCGGGAAAATTACACTGCGTGTCTGTGAGAAACAGACAACGGTAGATCGGGCCGGCTGTTATGAATTTGTTTTTGAGGATACCGGGATAGGAATGGAGCCGGAATTTATTCCCAGAATGTTTGAACCTTTTGAGCGGGCAGAGGATTCCAGAGTCAGCAAAGTTCAGGGAACCGGCCTTGGAATGACAATCACCCAGAATATTGTACAGATGATGAACGGAACCATACATGTGGAAAGCGGGCTGAACCAGGGCACCTGCGTTACAGTGACGGTTTTCCTGAAGCTTCCGGAGCCGGAGGACTCTTCGGTAAAAGAGCAGGAAGAAGAAAACGTTCCGGCAGATGAGCCAAAAGACGAGATTCCTTCCTTTGAGGGAAAGCGGATTCTGCTTGTGGAGGACAATGAATTAAACCGGGAGATTGCAATGGAAATTATCGGTTCTACCGGCGTTGTTATTGAGACTGCTGAAAACGGTCAGGAAGCGGTGGAAATGTTTGAACATGTGCCGGAAGGATATTATGATTTGATTTTTATGGATATTCAGATGCCGGTGATGAACGGCCATGAGGCGGCCCGGAACATAAGGAAACTGGAACATACAAGGAAGAGAAGGGTGCCTGTGGTGGCAGTGACGGCCAACGCTTTTCTGGAGGACATTCAGATGTCCAAAGAGGCAGGCATGGACGGACATCTGGCCAAGCCGCTGGATATTCAGCTTCTGATGGAAACCATGCGAAAGTGGCTGACAGCCTGGAACAGATCCGCTGAAGAAGAAAACTGATTTTCAAATCATCAGAAAAAACCGTAAATTTTCTGATAATATAAGTCAAAAAATATAAAAATATGGAAAATAAAATAAAATATGTGAAAAAATACCACTATTTTTTCACATATTTTTAATGTAATTTTAAAAAAATGTGTTACAATAATCTAGAGTGATGCTTATACTTGAGAGCATACTGATCTGTCGGACGATTTGCAGTTCTTCTTAAAAAGAGCAGGGTTCGGCTGGCAAATCATTTGGCTCACGGGTATAAATACTGGGGAGGTCCGTATATGGAAGATAATACAACCAGTGGATTACGTGAGCAGCAGTTAAGGCGCAAACGGATCAGAAAGATAAAATCAACCATTGTTGCAGGCGTGGCAATCTGGATTTTAGGGACAAGCGTTCTGTCTGTCACACTTTTGGTCAAGCTTCTTCATCTGGAAGAGCGGCTGGACAAGCTGGCAGAGTCTGTGATTTCTGTGGAGCAGGTGGTGGAGAATGTGAATGAGAAAAGCGCAGCTTCTCCGGACGGAACGGCCAAGACGTCAGATTCGGTCAAGAACGGCACCATTTTGGAAAATGCACTGGAAGAAGGAGAGAGCCGGAAGGTATATCTGACCTTTGACGACGGTCCAAGCGAGAATACGGCCAAGATTCTGGATATTTTAAAAGAAAAAAATGTAAAAGCCACCTTTTTTGTCATCGGGCAGGAAGATGAGGAATCCAAAGAATTGTATCAGAGAATTGTGGCTGAGGGGCACACACTTGGAATGCATTCTTTTTCACATAAATACAGCGTGATTTATCAGTCTTTGGAATCATTTTCAGAAGATATGGCCCATTTACAGGCGTATTTGTCGGAGGTAACGGGGGTGACTCCCGAGATTCTCCGGTTTCCCGGCGGCAGCAGCAACCAGGTCAGCAACACAGATATGACAGAATTTATTCGTTTTCTGAAGGAGAAAGGGATCACCTACTATGACTGGAATGTGGCAAGCGGAGACGCTACAAGCCAGGCTTACACGCCGGATGAACTGGTGCAGAATGTAATGAATGACGTGGGAAGATATGAGACATCCATTGTATTGATGCACGATGCTTCCAACAAATCAGGAACAGTGGAAGCGCTTCCTGTAATGATTGACAAATTACAGGAGTTGGGAGCTGAGCTGCTGCCAATTGATGAAAATACAACGCCGATTCAGCAGATTCCGGCGGAGAGTGTTCAATGAACAAAGGCTGTCTTATGGCAGCCCAGGTAAAAAGCAAATAATTTATGGAGGTACATATATGAGCTTTTTTAAAGATTTCAAAGAAGATTTATCTCAGGCAGTGAACGAGCTGCTTCCTGGAGAAGAAGAGCTGAAAGCAGCCGCGCCGGAGCGTCCGGAACTGGTTGTAAACACTCTGGAGCAGGAAGTGGACGTGCAGTCTGAGTTGAAGAAATTAGAAGGATTGTTTGAAAAAGTGGATGAAGTGGCGGCTAAGCAGTCAGAGAAACCGATTGTTCTGACGCCGGAAGAACCAAAGGTGAAGGCTGAGCCGGAGAAACCCATAGAAAGAGCAATTCCAGAACCCAGAAAAGAAGTTAAAAAAGAAATCAGAACAGAAGAAATCCCGGTAAAAGAGCCGGAGCATAAGGAGGAAACGATTGTGACTACAAAAGCTGTTGTAAATGAGGAAAATATTACCAATGAGGAAGTAAACGCAGATGCAGAGAAAACCGCAGAGGCTAAGATTATTGCAGGTCTTTCCGCTGAAATTTCAGACGAAGTGACGGTGATTACAGAAGGAACTTCTCTGAAGGGTGATTTGGAATCCACCGGTTCTTTTGAGTTAAGAGGAAAAATCGAAGGAAATGTACGCTGCAACGGCAAGGTAACCATTACCGGAAGCATCCACGGCAATGCGGAAGCATCTGAATTTTTTGCAGACGCTGCTAAGGTGGAGGGAGAAATTTCCACCAGCGGAACCGTTAAGATTGGCCTTGGCTCTGTAGTGGTTGGAAATATCACCGCAACCAGCGCAGTAATCGCAGGCGCTATCAAGGGAGATATTGACGTACAGGGGCCGGTTGTGGTAGACACCTCCGCAGTAGTAATGGGCAATATCAAATCACGTTCCGTACAGATTAACAACGGCGCAGTGATCGAAGGCTTCTGCTCCCAGTGTTATGCAGATGTGGATATGGAGACTTTTTTTGATAAATAAGAAAGGCATTCAATGAAAAGAATATTATTAAAGTTAAGCGGAGAGGCGCTGGCAGGAGAAAAGCACACCGGATTTGACGAACCTACCGTCACCCGGGTGGCCGAACAGGTGAAAAGGCTTACAGAGGACGGAGTGGAAGTGGGAATCGTCATTGGCGGCGGCAATTTCTGGCGGGGAAGAACCAGTGAGACAATTGACCGTACCAGGGCAGATCAGATTGGAATGCTTGCCACGGTAATGAACTGTATTTATGTTTCTGAGATTTTCCGTTCCGTTGGAATGAAAACTCAGATTCTGACCCCCTTTACCTGCGGAGCTTTTACAAAACTTTTTTCCAAAGACAGGGCAAATAAATATTTTTCCAAAGGCATGGTGTGTTTCTTTGCCGGAGGAACCGGGCATCCCTATTTTTCCACAGATACGGCGACCGTGCTGCGGGCGGTTGAGATTGAGGCGGAAGGAATCTTCCTGGCGAAAGCCATTGACGGCGTATACGACAGCGATCCGAAGCTGAATCCCTCTGCCGTGAAATATGATGAAATTTCCATTCAGGAAGTCATTGCCCGGAAGCTTGCAGTGATTGACCTGACGGCGTCTATTCTGTGTATGGAAAATAAAATGCCCATGTATGTGTTTGGCCTGAATGAAGAAAAAAGCATTGTGAGGGCAGTCGGCGGAGACTTTTCCGGAACAAAGGTCTTTCCCTGAACGCCTTGGGGAATTTGATAAAAATGGGAGGGTTTTAGTATGGATGAAAGATTGCAGAAGTATGACAATAAGATGCAGAAATCATTCGAAAATCTGTTAGAAGAATTTGGCTCTATCCGTGCAGGGCGGGCAAATCCCCATGTACTGGATAAAATAAAAGTAGACTATTACGGAACGCCTACCGGTTTGCAGCAGGTGGCAAATATTTCTGTTCCGGAGCCCAGGATGCTTTTGATTCAGCCCTGGGAGGCTAAAATGGTACGTGAGATTGAGAAAGCGATTCTCACTTCTGATTTGGGGATCAATCCCACCAACGACGGCAAAGTCATCCGTCTGTCTTTCCCGGAATTGACTGAGGAGCGCAGAAAAGAGCTGGCCAAGGAAGTGAAGAAAAAGGGCGAGGCAGCCAAAGTTGCAGTCCGCAATATCCGCAGAGACGCCAACGACTCGTTCAAGAAGCTGGGCAAAAACAGCGACGTTTCTGAGGACGAAGTGAAAGAATTGGAAGATCAGGTACAGAAATTAACAGATCAGTACATCAAAAAAGTAGATAAAGCAGTAGAAGAAAAATCAAAAGAAATTCTTACGGTTTAATATCTAATGTTTGAAAGGGGCATGGCGTCAGCGTCTGTCCTTTTCTTCATATCATTGGAGGATTTTATGAATATTCCACAGCATGTAGCAATTATTTTGGACGGAAACGGAAGGTGGGCCAAACAGCATAAAATGCCCAGGAATTACGGTCATACCCAGGGGGCGAAAAATGTAGAGACAATCTGCCGGGAAGCCTGGAATATGGGGATCAAATATCTGACTGTCTACGCTTTTTCTACAGAAAACTGGAGCCGTCCCAGGGAGGAAGTCAGCGCCCTGATGAAATTGCTGCGCAATTATATGAAAAACTGTATTAAGACGGCAGAGAAGAACCATATGAGAGTCAGAGTGATCGGAGATACTTCTAAACTGGATTCTGACATACAGGAGAGTATCCGGCGGCTGGAAGAATTTTCCAAAGATCAGGACGGGCTCAACTTTCAGATTGCAATCAATTACGGCAGCAGGGATGAAATGCTTCGGGGAATGAAGCAGATGCTTGCCGATTACAAAGCGGATAAATTTTCTCTGGAGGAATTAAACGAGCGGAAGTTTGAAAGCTATCTGGATACCAGGGATATTCCCGCGCCGGATTTACTGATTCGGACCAGCGGGGAACAAAGGCTGTCCAATTATCTGCTCTGGCAGCTTGCGTATAGCGAACTTTATTTTACAGATGTGGCCTGGCCTGATTTTACAAAAGAGGAATTAGAAAAAGCTGTCCGGGACTATAATAAAAGAGACAGACGATTTGGCGGAGTCAGAGATTCTGCAGAATTAGAGGAGGCTTAGAGGTGTTCAAGACACGGTTGTTAAGCGGAATTGTACTGGTAATTGCAGCCCTTGTCCTTATCATTGCCGGGGGAGATATCCTTTTATCCGGCCTTTTGGCGGTTTCTGTCATTGGACTGTTCGAGCTGTACCGGGTGTTTCAGATGGAAAAATCTCTGTTGGGCTGCGGAGGCTATCTGGGAGCGGCGGTGTATTATCTGAATCTGAAATTTTCTTTTATTCCGGATTTTGAAGTATTTGTACTTGGACTGCTGATTCTTCTGATGGCAGTTTATGTGCTGTCTTTTCCAAAATACAGGGCAGAACAGGTTTTTGCCGGATTTTTGGGCGTCTTTTACGTGGCGGTGATGCTTTCCTGCGTTTACCAGACCAGAATGCTTTTTGGAGGCGCATATATTGTCTGGCTGATTTTTCTCTGTTCCTGGGGATGCGACACCTGCGCCTACTGTGTGGGAGTGCTGCTGGGAAAGCATAAAATGGCGCCGAAATTAAGCCCTAAGAAATCAGTGGAAGGGGCGGCGGGCGGTATTTTGGGCACAATACTGCTTACAATTCTCTACAGCTTTGCCTTTCAGAAACAGATGCAGATTACCAGAGAGGAAATTTTCATCCTGGCAGGGATTACCGCTGCGGGAGGATTGATTTCCATGATTGGGGATCTGGCGGCTTCCGCCATTAAGCGCAATTATGAAATCAAAGATTACGGCAGACTGATTCCGGGCCACGGAGGGATTCTGGATCGGTTTGACAGTGTGATTTTTACGGCGCCGATTATTTACTATCTGGCCCACTATATATTATAAGAGGATAAGTTATGAAGAAAATTGCGGTACTGGGTTCCACCGGCTCCATTGGAACTCAGACTCTTGAGATTGTACGGGAGCAGAAGGACATTGAAATTACAGCTTTAGCGGCGGGCAGCAATGAAACGCTGCTGGAAGCCCAGATTCGGGAGTTTCGGCCCAAACTGGCGGCTCTTTGGGAGGAAAAATCAGCCTGTTCTCTGCGGCAGCGGGTCAGGGATCTGCCGGTGCGGATTGTGTCCGGAATGGAAGGGCTGTTGGAGATTGCCCGAATGGAAGAAACAGAAATTCTGGTGACGGCCATTGTAGGCATGCTTGGAATCCGTCCTACCATCGCTGCCATTGAAGCGGGGAAAACCATTGCCCTTGCCAATAAAGAGACGCTGGTGACTGCCGGCCACATTATTATGCCTATGGCAAAAGAGAAGCAGGTGTCCATTCTGCCTGTGGACAGTGAGCACAGTGCAATTTTTCAGTCTCTTCACGGGGAACGGGGAAACCGGATTCAGAAGATTCTGCTGACTGCTTCCGGCGGGCCTTTCCGGGGAAAGAAAAGAGAGGAATTGGTTCAGGTTCAGGTGGAGGACGCTTTAAAGCATCCCAACTGGTCCATGGGCAGGAAGATTACCATTGATTCTGCAACCATGGTAAATAAGGGCCTGGAGGTGATGGAAGCAAAATGGCTGTTTGAGGTTGCGCCGGAGCAGATTCAGGTGGTGGTGCATCCCCAGAGCGTGATCCATTCCATGGTGGAATATGAGGACGGAGCGGTACTGGCGCAGCTTGGCACGCCGGATATGCGCCTGCCCATCCAGTATGCCCTTTATTATCCCAATCGGCGGAATCTGTCCGGAAAAAGGCTTGATTTTTACCAGCTTTCCAGCCTGACTTTTGAAGAGCCGGATCTTGAGACTTTTTTTGGTTTAAAGCTGGCGTTTCGCGCCATGGAGCGGGGCGGGAATATTCCAACGGCTTATAATGCGGCCAATGAGAAGGCGGTGTCCCTGTTTTTGAATAGAAAAATATCATTTCTGGAGATTCCGGAAATCATAAATACATGTATGGAACAATGTAAGTTTGTAAATGAACCGGATGTTTCAGAGATCCTTGAGACGGAAGCGGAAGTGTATGCACTGATAGAGAGCAGGTGGTAAATTGAATATTATAATCGCAATTATTATTTTTAGTATTATTATTTTATTTCATGAACTGGGTCATTTTCTTCTGGCAAAATGGAATGGAATCAAAGTAAATGAATTCTGTCTGGGCATGGGGCCCACGTTGATTGGCTTTACCAAAGGCGAGACAAAATATTCCGTGAAGCTTTTGCCCTTTGGCGGCGCCTGCATGATGGAGGGCGAGGACGCAGACAGCAGCGACGCCCGGTCTTTTAACAGCAAATCCGTCTGGGCGCGGATCAGCGTGGTGGCTGCCGGCCCTGTCTTTAATTTTATTATGGCCTGGATTTTTGCGCTGATTGTGGTTGGAATTACCGGTTATGACCGCCCGGTGTTATCTGGCGTGACAGAGGGATTTCCGGCAGAGGAAGCGGGGCTTATGGCAGGAGATGAAATTATTTCCATGAACGGCTACCGCACCCATTTTTATCGGGAAGTCAGCAGCTATTCCCTTTTTCATCCGGGTGAGGATGTGGAACTGGTGTATAAAAGAGGGGGAGAGCGCCATAAGGTGAAATTGACCCCAAAAATGGATGAAGAATCCGGCAGAGAAATGCTTGGACTGATGGGACGGCCCCTTGACCGGGAAAAAGGCAATGCCGGCCAGGTGCTTGTCAACAGCGTCTATGAAGTCCGGTACTGGATTGTAAATACCATCGAAAGTTTAAAAATGCTGGTAACAGGAAAAGTGGGCGTTCAGGATTTGTCCGGCCCGGTGGGTCTTGTAAAGATTATGGGAGATACCTATGACAACAGCCAGTCCATAGGCGGTACGGCAAGCGCAATTTTAAGTATGGTGAATTTCTCTATTTTCCTGTCCGCCAATCTGGGCATCATGAACCTGCTGCCTATTCCTGCCTTAGACGGCGGAAGGCTGGTGTTTCTTCTCATTGAGGCAGTCCGCCGGAAAAGGATTTCGCCGGAAAAAGAGGGCATGGTGCATTTTGTGGGGCTGATGGCATTGATGGCGTTGATGGTTTTTGTAATGTTCAATGATATTAGGAATATTTTTTAGGAGAGATTTTTTTTAAGTATTACAGAGAAGGTTGAATATTTGGATACGGACGGAACTACTGGATAGCCCTTTGGCACACAAACGGGGCAACGCTGCAGGGAAAGTTGAATATTTGGATACGGACGGAACTACCGGATAGCCCTTTGGCACACAAACGGGGCAACGCTGCAGGGAAGGTTAAATATTTGGATACGGACGGAACTACTGGATAGTCCTTTGGCACACAAACGGGGCAACGCTGCAGGGAAAGTTGAATATTTGGATACGGACGGAACTACCGGATAGCCCTTTGACACACAAACGGGGCAACGCTCCGGCGAACTAACCGCCAACTTCGACTAGGGAAGTCAGGATAGCCTTCCTTCCTAAGTCTGCGTAAGCAGTGGATTTCGCCTGTGCTAAGGGCGCCCCTGAATTGTTTGTTTAGCCAAAGGGCAATCCGGTAGTTCCTGTGTATCGAAATATTAATGGTTCGCTGTAGTGTTGTGTTTATTAAAAGTAGATAGAGTGATACCCAGGCAATTCAGAACGGTCTTTCCCCAAAGTAAACAGTTCACGGGCGTTCTTAGTGAAGGCAAAATCCATTGCTTACGGAATCTTAGAAAGGAAGGTTCTCCTGACTTTCACAGATTCCGTTAGCAATTAGTTTGCCGGAACGCAGCCCGGTTTATGTGGGGAAAGACCATTTTGAATTGCCGTCCGTATCCCGATATCTATCGATTCATTTTTAATCCCTAAAATCAGATTGGAGATCTAACTTATGGAAGAGAAAATCATTCGCAAAAAAACAAGAGAAGTCCGCATTGGAAACAAAGTCATCGGCGCTTTTCACCCCATCCTGATTCAGTCCATGACCAATACCAGAACGGAGGACATCAAAGGAACCATCGCGCAGATTCAAAAGCTGACAGATGCAGGCTGTGAAATTATCCGGTGCGCAGTTCCCACTATGGAGGCGGCTGAAGCCCTTTCTGAGATTAAGAAAGGAATTACCATTCCGCTAGTGGCGGATATTCATTTTGATTACCGCCTTGCCATTGCGGCTATGGAGCACGGAGCCGATAAAATCCGGATCAATCCGGGAAATATTGGGACAAAAGATAGAATTCAGGCGGTGATTGACGTAGCCAGGGAGAGGAATATCCCCATTCGGGTAGGCGTCAACAGCGGTTCTCTGGAAAAGGAACTGGTGGAAAAATATCAGGGCGTCACTGCAGAAGGAATTGTGGAAAGCGCCATGGATAAGGTGCATCTGATTGAAGAACTGGGATATGACAATCTGGTGATCAGCATTAAATCTTCGGATGTGCTGATGTGCGTCAAAGCCCATGAACTGATTGCAGCTCAGACTGATTATCCGCTGCATGTGGGAATTACAGAATCCGGAACTGTTACCAGCGGAAATATCAAGTCGGCGATGGGGCTGGGTATGATTTTAGGCCAGGGCATCGGAGATACCATCCGGGTGTCTTTGACGGGAGATCCCCTGGAAGAAATCAAATCCGCAAAGATTATATTAAGAACGCTGGGCCTTAGAACAGGCGGCATTGAAGTGGTGTCCTGCCCCACCTGCGGAAGAACCCAGATTGATTTGATTGGACTGGCCAATCAGGTGGAAACTATGGTAAGCGCAATTCCCCTGGATCTCAAGGTTGCAGTGATGGGCTGCGTGGTCAACGGGCCGGGAGAGGCGAAAGAAGCAGACATCGGCATTGCCGGCGGAATCGGGGAAGGACTGATTATCAAGCGCGGTGAAATCTATAAAAAAGTAAAAGAAGAAGAGCTGTTAGAGGCCCTTCGGTATGAACTGCTGCATTGGAGTGAATAAATATGAACAAGCTGTTTTTTGAGGTGTTCCCGGATTTAAAAGTTGCTTCCGGGTTAGAAAATCTGATGACAGAGGTGGAGGTGACCAAAGTTTCCTCCAACCGCAGAAGGGATCACCTCCGGGTGTATCTTTTAAGCAGCCGGCTGATTAATAAGGGGAATATTTACCGTCTGGAATCGGACATTCGAAAACAGCTTTTTCCCAATCATGACATTTCCGTCAAAATCATTGAGAAATTTCAGCTTTCCGGCCAGTATAATCCCAGAAAGCTGATGGATGTCTACAAAGACAGTGTGTTGGAAGAATTCCGCTCCTACAGTCTGTTGGAATACAATGTACTTCGCATGGCTCAGATGGAATTTCCAGAGGAGGACAGGATGCATCTCACTTTTGAAGATTCAGTCATTGCCAGACAGAAATCAGAAGAGGTGGTGCAGATTTTAGAAAAAATTATCTGTGAACGCTGCGGCCTGAATGTGAAGATTCAGGTAGATTATCAGGAGCCGAAAGAGAACAAACATAAGAAGAACAGCGATATCCAGTTACAGAATGAGATACATAATATTATCAGCCAGTCGTCTGCAGGAGCCCGTAAAGGAGGGCAGGTTTTCGGAGAATCAGGCGAAGGGCAGGTTCCCTGGAATCCGGAATCAGGAGCTATGAATCAGAATCCGGGAGAGACCGGAGCGCCCTGGAATCCGGAACCGGGAGCTATGAATCAGAATCCGGGAGAGACCGGAGCGCCCTGGAACCTGGAATCGGGAGCCATGCCCCAGAATCCGGGAGAGACCGGCGTACCCTGGAATTCGGACGATTCAGCAGCGGCGCAGCCTGCAGGAGACGCCGGAATTTCTCAAAATATGGCCGCCGGCCAGTCCGGAAATCCAGGGCGGGGCAAAAAGCAATCGGGCCAATCTTACGGCGGCAAAAAAGGAGAATTTTCCCCAAGAGGTTATGGAAACAGGCGGGGTCAATCCTACGGCGGTATTAAGAAATCGGACAATCCGGATGTGGTATACGGGCGGGATTTTGAGGAAGAGCCCATTTCCATGGAGCAGATTGCAGGAGAAATCGGCGAGGTGGTAATCCGGGGCAAAGTGCTGAGCCTGGATACCAGGGAAATCCGCAATGAGAAAACCATTATTATGTTCAGCGTGACGGATTTTACAGATACCATTATGATTAAAATGTTCGCCAAAAATGAAAATGTTCCTGAGATTACTTCCAATGTGAAAAAAGGGGCTTTTCTGAAAATCAAAGGGATTACCACCATCGACCGGTTTGACGGGGAGCTTACGATAGGTTCTGTCACCGGCATGAAGAAAATCCCGGATTTTACCACCACAAGGATGGACAACAGCCCGGAAAAACGGGTGGAACTCCACTGCCATACCAAGATGAGCGACATGGACGGAGTTTCCGAAGTAAAGGATATTATCAAACGGGCCATGAAATGGGGACATAAGGCTATAGCTATAACGGATCACGGGGATGTCCAGTCATTCCCCGACGCCAACCACGCAGTTTCTCCCGAGGATGATTTTAAGGTGATTTACGGGGTGGAAGCTTATTTGGTGGATGATTTGAAACAGGTAATTGAAAATCCCAGAGGCCAGAGCCTGGATGACACATATGTGGTGTTTGATTTGGAGACCACAGGTTTTTCTCCGGTAAATAACCGGATTATCGAAATCGGCGCGGTAAAGGTGTGCCAGGGGAAAATTACAGACCGTTTTTCCACCTTTGTAAATCCGCAGGTGCCTATTCCTTATAAAATTGAGGAGCTGACCAATATTCGGGATGATATGGTTTTAGATGCGCCGCTGATTGAAGATGCACTGCCGGAGTTCCTGGAATTCTGCAGCGGGGCCATTATGGTGGCTCACAACGCTGGCTTTGATATGAGCTTTATCAGCAAAAACTGTGAGCGGCAGGGACTTCCCTGTGAATATACTGTGGTTGACACAGTCGCCCTGGCCCGGGTGCTGATGCCCCAGTTAAACCGTTTTAAACTGGATACGGTGGCAAAAGCGCTGAAAATTTCTCTGGAAAATCACCACCGGGCAGTGGATGATGCGGCCTGTACGGCAGAAATTTTTGTAAAATTCATAGAGATGCTAAAAGAGCGGGGCATCCGGGATCTGGATGGGGCCAATGAACTGGGAAATACTTCTGTGGAAAATATCAGAAAACTGCCCAGTCACCATGCCATTATTCTTGCAGCCAATGATACGGGAAGAATTAATCTCTACCGTCTGGTGTCAGATTCCCATCTGACTTATTTCCACAGGCAGCCCAGGATTCCCAAAAGTGAATTTATCAAGCACCGGGAAGGATTGCTGATAGGCTCCGCCTGTGAGGCAGGAGAGCTGTATCAGGCGATTTTGCGGGGCAATTCAGAGGAAGAGATTGCAAGATTGGCGCGTTTTTATGATTATCTGGAAATTCAGCCTTTGGGAAATAATGAATTTATGCTCCGGGGAGATAATCCGGCCGCTGCTTCCTGGGAAGAGCTGAAAAAAATCAACCGCAGGATTGTTCGTCTGGGAGAAGAATTCCACAAGCCGGTGGTGGCAACCTGCGACGTGCATTTTCTTGATCCAGAGGATGAAGTGTACCGCCGGATTATTATGGCAGGAAAAGGCTTTAAGGACGCGGACAACCAGGCGCCCCTTTATTTGCGCACCACAGAGGAAATGCTGGAGGAATTCCAATATCTGGGCAGTGAAAAAGCTGAGGAAGTGGTCATTGTAAATCCGGGCAAAATTGCTGATATGTGTGAGAAAATTTCTCCGGTGCGGCCGGATAAGTGCCCTCCTGTCATTGAAAATTCGGATCAGATGCTTCGGGATATCTGCTACAATAAGGCCCATGAAATATACGGTGAGGAGCTTCCCAGGGTTGTTTACGAGCGTTTGGAGCGGGAACTGAACTCCATTATCAGCAACGGCTATGCGGTGATGTATATTATTGCCCAGAAACTGGTGTGGAAATCCAATGAGGACGGCTATCTGGTAGGCTCCAGAGGGTCGGTAGGCTCTTCCTTTGTGGCCACCATGGCGGGAATTACCGAGGTGAATCCTTTAGTACCCCATTATTACTGCAGCAAATGCCATTATTGTGACTTTGAATCGGAGGAGGTTAAAGCCTATGCAGACGCCGGCCGGGCCGGCTGTGATATGCAGGACAAAAATTGTCCGGTGTGCGGGGAGCCGCTGCGGAAAGAAGGATTTGACATCCCCTTTGAAACGTTTCTGGGATTTAAGGGGAACAAAGAACCGGATATTGATTTGAATTTTTCCGGAGAATATCAGAGTAAGGCTCATGCCTACTGCGAAGTGATTTTCGGATATGGGCAGACTTACCGTGCCGGAACCATCGGCACTCTGGCCGATAAGACGGCCTTCGGATATATTCGGAATTACTACGAAGAGCGGGGCGTTCGGAAACGGAATTGTGAAATTGAGCGGATTGTCCAGGGGTGTGTGGGCATCCGGCGGACTACCGGGCAGCATCCGGGGGGAATTATTGTGCTTCCTTTAGGAGAGGAGATCCATTCCTTCACCCCGATTCAGCATCCGGCTAATGATATGAGCACAGATATTGTCACTACCCATTTTGATTATCACTCCATTGATCACAATCTGCTGAAGTTGGATATACTGGGGCACGACGATCCTACCATGATCCGTATGCTGGAGGATTTAACGGGAATTGATGCCCGTGAAATTCCTCTGGACGATAAAGATGTGATGTCCCTGTTCCAAAGTACGAAAGCCCTTGGAATTGAACCGGAGGATATCGGCGGATGTAAGCTGGGTTCTCTTGGAATTCCGGAATTTGGGACAGAATTCGTAATTCAGATGCTGATTGACACCAATCCTCAGTCTTTTTCTGATTTGGTGCGTATCTCCGGCTTGTCTCATGGGACGGATGTGTGGCTTGGAAATGCCCAGACCTTGATTCAGGAGGGAAAGGCCACCATTTCCACGGCAATCTGCACCCGTGACGATATTATGACGTATCTCATTAGTATGGGGATGGAAAGTGAATTGAGCTTTACCATTATGGAAAGCGTCAGAAAGGGCAAGGGCTTAAAACCGGACTGGGAAGAAGCGATGACCAGCCATAACGTACCGGACTGGTATATCTGGTCCTGCAAGAAAATTAAATATATGTTCCCGAAAGCCCACGCTGCGGCATATGTGATGATGGCATGGCGGATTGCCTACTGCAAAATTTTCTATCCCCTGGCTTATTATGCGGCGTTTTTCAGTATCCGCGCCACTTCTTTCAGCTATGAGCTGATGTGCCAGGGCAAGGAAAAACTGGAGTATTTTATGGCGGATTATGAGCGCAGAAAAGATTCCTTAACCAAAAAAGAGCAGGATACCGTAAAAGATATGAAAATCGTACAGGAAATGTACGCCCGGGGCTTTGAATTTCTGCCCATGGATTTGTTTTCTGCTCAGGCGCATGCTTTTCAGATTGTGGAAGGAAAGCTTATGCCCTCGTTGGACAGCATTGAGGGATTGGGAGACAAGGCGGCAGAGGCCGTGGTAGAGGCGGCAAAAGACGGACCTTTTCTGTCAAAGGATGATTTCCGCCAGCGGACGAAAGTGTCTAAATCTGTTATTGATCTGATGGGAGATTTGGGAATTCTGGGAAATCTGCCTGAATCCAATCAGCTTTCGCTGTTTGATTTTTAAGCTGGGTTGACCGCAAGTGGGAAAAGTGGTATGTTAATAGCAGTATTGTATCTGTAAAGCATCCTGTGCAGACTTGTGCCGGAGATTCTAAAGAGCATAAGATGAGGACAGATACAGACTGCCGCATATTTTTGGGAAAGAGAGGATGGGAATTATGACGTACGAAGAATTTTTTAAAAAGGTGAAAGAAGCGTTTGCAGACGCGGATGTCAGCGGGATGACAGAACATCTTGCGTATCAGTTTAACATTACCGGAGAGGCAGAGGGCATTTTCTATGTGGAGGTAAAAGAAGGAAAACTCTATGTGGAGCCGTATGACTATCATGACAGAGACGCCATGTTCACCTGCTCCGCCGAGAATCTGATGAAGATTGCCAATGGAAAATTAGATCCGATTCTGGCCGTAACCTTAAAGAAGCTGAAGGTGGAAGGAAATATTGATAAAGCGCTGAAGCTGAAAAGTTTAATCGGCGGGAAAAAGAAATAATTTATTCGATGTAATGAAAAGGGGATATCAGAAAATGAGATTTACACACAATATATGGCTGCGATACAGCAGCCATATATTGCGGAACTCTGCCATTTTCCGATATCCTCTTTTGTGTATATTGCGGCACAGGCGGTTTGAAAGTGAAAGAGGGCAGCTTAAAACTGCTGTTTGTCCCCAATACAGGAATTTCAGTCTATAAATTCAATATAATTTTCTTCCATCTTTCCAATCCGGGCCAGGGCATAGACTTCAATGCCCTGGGATTTCAGTTTTTCCCGTCCGGGCTGAAAAGATTTCTCAATTAAAACGCCGAGGCCTGCAATAGTGGCATGGGACATGCGTATCAGCCGGATTGCGGCGGTAGCGGCTTCCCCGTTTGCCAGAAAATCGTCCACCAGAAGAACATGATCCTCTGCAGTCATGAATTTTTTGGAGAGGGTCAGTTCGTAGTTTGTTTCTTTTGTAAAAGATGTGACCACAGTCTGGTACAAATCCTGGTTCAAAATCTTGGAGGGCTGTTTTTTTAAAATTACCATGGGAACCTCTAAAGCAAGAGCCGTCATCAATGCGGGAGAGATGCCGGAGCTTTCAATGGTGGCGACTTTGGTGATTCCCCTGCCCCGGAAATGCTCGGCAATTTCTTTCCCCATTTCCTGCATCAATGCGGGGTCTACCTGATGGTTGATAAAGCTGTCTACTTTCAGAATATGTTCATTTACGGCATTGCCGTCCTGTCTGATTTTTTCTTCTAATAATTTCATGGATGATTCACCTCTGGGATTGGTTTGACTAAAATTTAACTCACTGCTATTATTATAAAGGAAAAGGAATCACATTACAATATCTATTGAAGGGAGATTTATGAAGATTACCATATTAGCAGTCGGAAAAATAAAGGAAAAATTCTACCGGCAGGCCATAGAAGAGTTTGAAAAACGCCTCAGCCGTTATTGTAAACTGGAAATTGTTGAAGTTGCAGATGAGAAAACGCCGGATCATGCCAGTGAAGCAGAAGAATTGCTGATTAAAGAAAAAGAAGGGCAGAGGCTTTTGAAACATGTCCGTGACGACGCCTGGATCTGCGCCCTGGCAATCAACGGAAAAATGCTGGATTCTGTGGAGCTTTCTGAAAAGATAGAAAGCCTGGGAGTGTCCGGAACCAGCCATATCATATTTGTCATCGGCGGTTCCCTGGGGCTGGCGGAGCAGGTATTGAAGCGGACGGATTATTTGCTGAGTTTTTCAAAGATGACGTTTCCTCATCAGCTGATGAGGGTGATTCTGCTGGAACAGATTTATCGAAGCTGCCGGATTCTTTCGAAGCAGCCATACCACAAGTGAGGACGAAAGGGAACGGAAGTTCAGACAAAAAAGGGAATAAGAGTTTTAATCAGCCAGAAATTATCCGGTTTTTACAGAACAATGGCGGCATGCCACCAGACGGTGCGCCGTCTGCTTTTATGCGCCGGGAATTTTATTCCGTAATTGACACGCTTTATGAGCTGAATAACCTTTGGATGCTGTCAGAATTTATCCCCCAGAACCAGCAGGTTTTATTTCAGGAAACACGTTTTATTTCAGGAAACACAGAGAGGCACAGAATACCGAAAGAAACCGGATTTTACGGAAATCAGCAGGATTGGGAAAGACACCATGCTGTCCCAGATGTTCCAGGTCATGGAAAAGTTCCATATGGATGAATGGCTGGCGGAAGATACGGACTATACCGCCATTACACGCAGAGTAAAGGCATGTGCAGCCACAACAGGAAGTGGGAAAATTGTGCCGCAGATTATGCTTCTGGGAAACTGGGTAAAGAAGTGGGGATTTGAAGCGGGGTGCAGTATGCGTGTGGAGTGCTTCCCCAATAAGCTGGTTATTTTGAAAGAATAAAAACCATAAAAGCAAAGGCATAGATGATTGTAATTTAGCTGGGGACTGTGTATAATAGAATCATAAAGGAAAGCAGGTTAAAATAAAATGAATGGCAATGAAAAAGAGCAGATGGAAAGTATGGAAGACAGACAAAGAAGCTGGGAAGAATTAGGCATATCCAATGATTTCCTGTTTGGGAAAGTCATGCAGAACCCGGAACTGTGTAAAGAATTACTGCAGAGGATTCTGCCGGATTTGGATATTGACCATGTGGAATATCCGGAGTTGCAGAAAAGCATTGAGCAGGACAGGGACGCCCACGGAGTAAGGCTGGATGTGTATGTAAAGGATGATAAAGAAACAGTTTATGACATAGAAATGCAGGTAAGCAATACAAAGGAGCTTCCCAAAAGGAGCAGATATTATCAGAGCATGATAGATTTACAGCTCATTGATAAGAAACAGCATTATAAAAGGCTGAACCGGAGCTACATCATATTTATCTGTCCGTTTGATTTATACGATAAAGGGCGGCATATCTATACTTTTGAAAATATCTGTAAAGAGGATAAAAGTGTTTTCATGGGGGATGAAGCGGTAAAAATATTCCTCAACACGGAAGGGACACTGGATGATGTCAGTGAAAAGTTAATGGCATTTCTGGATTATGTGGCGGGGAGGAAGTCGGATGATACAGAGGATTCTTATGTAAAAAAACTGGAAGAAGCGGTAAAAGAAGCAAAAAGAAACAGGGAATGGAGACATGAATATATGACGTTGTTAATGAGAGACCAGGAGAATCAGGAAATTGGAGAAGATAAGATGGCTAAACTGATAATGTTATTAAATGAAGACGGACGGTTATCTGATATTCTCAGAGTATCACAGGATAAAGAATACCGTCAGGAGCTTTATGAGGAATATCATATTAGTTAGAGGAGAAAGTCGCAGGCAAAGCATTTCAAAATGTTTTGCCTTAAAATTTGTAATGCGGATAATTCAATAAAAATGGAATGTGATAGGAGCCGAATATTATGACATTAGAAATGCGGGATAGAGAGAATCAAAAAATTGGAGAAATATATGGCATTATTAAGGTGTGTAGGAAAAACAATTTTTCAGAAGAAAGCATTATGAAAATATTGCAGGAAAAAAAGAAATTATCTGAAGAAAGTGCCAAGAGGTATCTTGAGGAAGCAGAAGAAGCTATAAAAGAAATAGACAAGTATAGTGTTTTTATAAAAAGCCTGTGTGAAATAATATCAGATTTGAAAAAGATAAACGCAGATGATGATACTATTATATCAAAGATACAGGATAAATTTCATTTTGATAAAGATGACGCAAAATTTTATTATGATTATGCTTTGAAAACACATAAGGATAAAATAAAAGGTTCCAATGTGGAGAAACCGAAAGAAGCAGTAAAGGAAGCAAAAAAAGATAGGGAATGGCCTCATGAATATATGATGTTGTTAATGCGTGACCAGGAGAATCAAAAAATTGGAGAAAAAAAGATGGCTAAACTGATAATATTATTAAATGAAGACGGTCGGTTATCAGATATCATCAGAGTATCACAGGATGAGGAATACCGTCAGGAGCTTTATGAGGAATATCATATTAGTTAAGAGAGAAAGTAACAGGCAGAACATACCAAAATGTTCTGCCTTATTGCATTTCACATTTATGCGAGATGATAATATGTCAAAAAGATTCATTTTTAAGCAATTTACGCACTTAGACATGTTATGGACAGCCGCACCATAAGTGAGGACGAAATGATACTGACAGTTTCTTTTTGCGTAGATTACGATTGACAGAAAACACTTTTTATACTATACTGTACTTACCGTACAATAACAGTAAGACGCGGGACGACGGAAGGAATACACTGGGAGAAGGAACACAAGTAATGAATATTGTTATATCCAACCAAACGGGAATACCGATTTATGAGCAAATCAAAGAACAAATCAAAATATCTATTTTGACAGGTGAATTATCTGAAAACGCGCCGCTTCCTTCACTTCGTCAGCTTGCCCGTGATTTGCAGGTAAGTTTGGTCACTACTGCCAGAGCATACAGTGAATTAGAGCTGGAAGGGTTCGTCCAGACAATGCCTGGAAAAGGCGTGTATGTAAAGAAAATCAATGATGCTTTTGTTCGTAATAAATACTTGAAGGAGGCTGAAGCTGCCTTAACTACTGCTGTCCAGCGGGGAAAATTGGCTGGTTTATCAGTAAATGACCTGCATGAAATGCTGGATACCATTGAAAGGACAATAAAATGAACAATGTAATTGAAGTATTGAACCTTAGAAAAGAATATAAAAATTTTTTGCTGGATAATATCAGCTTTTCCGTTCCCGGTGGTTTTGTCTGCGGCTTTATCGGTGAAAACGGCGCAGGAAAAACTACCACCTTAAAGCTGATCTTAGGCATGGTTAGAAAAGCTGGCGGCAGCATTAAGTTATTCGGCAAAACTGCGGATGATGTTTCCCTGAAAGAAGATATAGGTGTTTTGTTTGAACAGCCTTATTATCAAGAGGACTGGACACCCATTGATGTAGAAAAATCTATGCGTCTTTTCTACAAGAAATGGAGCAGCAAAGCCTTTCATCAACACCTGGAACGATTTTCTCTTGACCCTAAGCAGAAGTATAAAACAATGTCGCGGGGTATGAAAATGAAATTAGGCATGGCAGTCACGTTGGCCCATGATGCAAAGTTGTTATTGCTTGATGAACCGACTTCGGGCCTTGATCCCGTTGGCCGTGAAGAAATGCTTGAAATTCTCCGTGATTATATGGTTGAAGAAGATAGAACAATATTCTTTTCTACCCACATAACCAGTGACCTTGAAAAGATTGCCGACTATATTACCTACATCCAAAACGGCAAAATTTTGCACAGTGGACTAATGGATGAATTAATTGAAAAATATTGTTTAGTTAAAGGTGGAACTGGGGATTTACCAAAGTCAAAACGTAAACAGGTGATTGGATTGCGTGAGTATCCCGGCGGCTTCGATGGTATGATTGAAATAAAAGATATTGCAGGCTTTCCAGGAAGTGTAATTACAGAAATGGTTTCTCTTGATGATATTATGGTACGAATGAGCAAGGAGGTTGAAGTTTGATGAAGCGAATGGCAATGTTTGATTGGAATGCGATGAAGTGCTTTCATCTGCGGCTCTTTCTGATCCCTATCATTTCGTTGGCTGCCGGTTTTATCTCGGCGCTATTGGTTGTCCCTACCAATGTTTTTATGTTTCTGTTTTTTTCGGTCAATACTTTTGCGGTAGAAGAAAAAGGAGATTTGAATAAGCTGTATTTAACACTCCCTGTCAAGCGTTCCGCCGTAGTGGCCGGCAGATATGTTTTATCCATTTGCATGGGAGTAGCTGGATTAGTTACGGGCATCCCTCTGGCTATTCTTGCAGACCGCTTTTCCCTATCGCATTATTATGGTCCAATTGGATGGTTTTTACCTGTTGTGACCATAAGCTATCTGCTGTTTTCAATTTTCAATCTGTGTATGTTTCCAATCTTATTTAAGATGGGTTATAGTAAAGGAAAGTTTTGGGGAATGCTTGTGCCGAACGCTCTTTTTGCAGCGCTGTATTGTGCGTGGGTGATTGTTTCATCTTTGCCAGGAAATGAATATTTGCTTTTCAATGCGCTGGAATATGCCAGTACAAATGTGCTTTTAGTAAATGGCGGTATGATTGCTGTTGCTACGTTAATTTTGCTGTGTTCGTTTTTGCTCTCTGAAAATCTATATTCAAATCGAGACTTTTAAGAAGGTATCCGAAATGGAACGCTTTCAGAAATTTATCAACAGGGTGTTGGCCTGTGATATTTTGAGGACCTGTGATTATAACGATGAGAGAATTGTATTGGTGCAAAGCTGCATAAGAAAGCATAGGGGGAGTTAAATATATCTAATAACTTCCCGTTTGGAAAGGTTCTGGTACATGGAATCATTAATAACTGCTATTTTCACTTGTCTGTACCATCGAAAGCAGAGCCAGCGTGAATATAGCAGTTATTTAATGTTCGATGTACTAGTACGTCTACAGCAGCTTCTGGGCAATAGCTTCTGCCGTAGCGGAGCGGGCTGCTGCAAACAGCTCCGGATTGCGTTTGCAGAACACATAAAACAGGCATTCGATGAGAAAAAGCTGTCCCACTTTGGCGGCCACAGAGCCGGACTGGAGCGGGCTTTCGTTGTAGCCGCAAAGAAGAATCACATCAGCGAATTCCGCAGCCCGTGACTTGGAAAAGTGGGTGATCAGTATAATGGGAATGCCCTGTTTTTTGGCAATATTCATAATGTCCTCCATATCCTTGGTGGAACCGGAATAGGAGAAAAACAAAATCACATCCTGAGAAGTTGCCAATGAAACGCTCATGGCCTGCATATGGGAATCCTCAATATGGATAAAGCGGGAAGAAGCAGTGGAGAAACGGGCCCATGCCTCCATTGCCATCACCATGCTTCCGCCCTGGCCGAAGCAAAAGACACGGTTCGCAGAGGAAAGCAGATCTACGGCTTTTTCCACGTTTTGTTCGTCCAGAAGCTCCAGTGTTTCGTTTAATGATAGAATATTGGAAGCATGGAGCTTTTGGAAAATGCTGCTTAAGGTATCGTCTGAGGTGATGGTTTCCGGAGCGTAGGAGGGATCGCCCAAATCAGTGACATAATCTGCTTTTGCCAGCGCCAGTTTGAAATCATTATACCCCGACAGGCCCAGTCCGTGGCAGAACCTCGTAATGGAAGCCTCGGAAACGCCGCTTCGTTCTGCCAGTGAAGAAATAGATAAGTACTGGGTTGTGGAAGTATTGGCAAAAATATAGTCTGCCAGTTTTTTTCCGGAGCGGGTGAGGGAATGATATTGTTCCGTGATGTATTCTAAAATATTGCCGTTCAAAATATCTCCACCTTTCTTGAATTATGTGTGATTTGGGCCCCGGATGTTTAAACTGAGAGTTTGTCTAACACTGCGGCGCCTAACATGCCGGCCTGATTGCCCAGTTCTGCCTTTTTGATCTTCACATGCCGGAAACTGGGAATCAGGTTGGGATAAAGCTGCTCCTGTATCTGTTCAATAACATAAGGCTGTTCCATAATTCCGCCGCCTAAGATAGCGCAGGCGGGATTCATCATGTGAATAATGGTTATCAGCCCGTATACGATTTCCATAATCCACTGGTCAATCAGTTGCTTTACTTCCGGTTCCTGCATATGTTCAAACAAAATCCTGCCGTTGGACAGGGCAGGATTCATTGCCCTGGCGCTCTGAACAAGAGCGGTGGTGGAAGCATACCGCTCATAACAGCCGGAAAACATGTCCTCTTTTAAATTCCGGTGTTCAGGGTGCACAATCACGCCTCCGAATTCACCGGCAGAAAAACTGCTTCCTGAGTATAGCTTCCCACCGGTAAACACTGCGCCTCCCACGCCGGTTCCATAAGTCAGGCAGACAAAATCCTTCTGATCCCTGCCGGCTCCGAATACAGACTCTCCAATGGCTGCTGCATTGACATCGTTCTGCACAGCAGCAGGAACCTGAAATTCCTGTTCCATAATTTCCTTTAACATGGTTCCCGTATAGCCCGGAATATTTTCATTGGCGTAAATGATGCAGCCGCGGGCAGGATCTACCTGTCCGGCGGTGCTGATGCCGATTTTTTCAAAGGAGCAGAAGGTCCTGTAACCGGCAATAATCTCTTTGGCTTTGGCTACCACATGGGGGCCGCCCTGACTGGCTTCTGTGGCGGTTTCTCTGATTTCAGACAAAGCTCCGTTGTCATAAAGCCCTGATTTAATGGCGGTTCCGCCAATGTCAAGTACCATAGTTGCCATAATAATCCTCCTTTACCCGATGGGGGTTCCCCGGTGAAATACAGTCTCAAGCCCCAGATCTTTATTTAAAATTACAATATTCGCATATTTGCCCGGGGTCAGGCTGCCGTAATCCTCCCAAAGCCCGATGGCCTTTACCGGATTGACAGCGGCGCATTTGACAGCGCTGGCCAGAGGAATATCCATCTTTAAAACGGCAGTGCGCATGCATTCCATCAGATTGGTGGCAGAGCCTGCAATGGTGCCGTCGGAAAGAACAGCCAGATTGCCCGTTACTGTCACCGCCTGTCCGCCCAGGTCATATGTTCCGTCCTCCATGCCGGCGGCACGCATACTGTCGCTGATAAAGATAATTCTGTCGTCACCAAACAGCTGCAGGGACGCCCGTACCACGGAAGGGTGGATATGGACGCCGTCGCAAATCAATTCTGCCATACAATGCTTATCTTCAGCGGCAGCTCCAATGGGGCCGGGAGCCCGGTGGCTGAAGGGCGGCATGGCATTGTACATATGGGTTAACTGGGAAGCGCCCAGGGAAAGGGCTTTCTTTGCAGTGTCATAGTCTGCAGTGGTGTGTGCCAGGGAAATATTGATGGTATCCCGGTTTTCCTGAATAAACTCCATGGCGCCCTCAGTTTCCGGCGCTATTACCACCGTGCGGATTTTGCCGCCGGATATTTCCTGCAGGCGTTTTAACATGGCAGTGTCCGCCGGATGGATGTAAGATTCATTCTGCGCGCCTTTTTTAGCAGGGCTGATAAAAGGCCCTTCCATGTACAGGCCGCAGAAATCTGCTCCATTGGGGCA
Organism: Petralouisia sp.; assembly: GCF_056822245.1. Lineage (NCBI taxonomy): Bacteria > Bacillati > Bacillota > Clostridia > Lachnospirales > Lachnospiraceae > Petralouisia > Petralouisia sp. The sequence continues at coordinate 29,071 of NZ_JBQIOP010000010.1, forward strand.
GTCAAAATCTCTGGCTGCGCGGCAGATTTCTGATAAAGTTTCTTCCGGCATTGTCATGGTAGCAGGGGTAATGGAAGTGACCCCCTGTTTTAACTGGTATTCCGCAATGGTGCGGAAAGCTTCCTGTGTGCCGTCGCAGCAGTCGCTGCCCATACAGCCATGGAAATGAATGTCGGTCAGTCCGGGAATTACATACTGGTCCCGGGCGTCTGTGACAGATTCTTCTCCTTCCGTATTCTGGTAAGCGGCTTCTGATACGATTCTGTCATTACAGAGATAGACAGTTCCCGGGACGAACTCTCCCTGTTCCTGAAAAATTAGTCCGTGGATAATTCGGCGCTTATGTGTCATGCGATCCCGCCTTTCTGCGCTAGGAGCTCGGAACATTTTGATAAAGCAGCTTCATCCGCCACTAAAACAACATCTTTGTGGAACTGCAGGATGGAACCTGGAACCTGAGGGGTTACCGGGCCGAAAAATGCGGCTTTGACAGCGTCAGCTTTATCTTCGCCGGAGACTACTACGAGAATTTTGCGGGCGGACATGATGGTCTTGATGCCCATGGTGTATGCCTGACGGGGAACATCTTTTTCAGAAGCAAAGAATCTGGTATTGGCCTGGATGGTGCGTTCGGATAAGGTAACGCAGTGGGTTTCTTTTTCAAAGGTGTCAGCAGGCTCATTGAAGCCGATGTGGCCGTTGTGGCCAAGACCCAGAAGCTGCAGATCCACGCCGCCTGCGGAATGGATGGTTTCGTTGTATTTTCTGCAGGCAGCATCGCTGTCGGTTTCTGTTCCATCCGGCAGGAATGTCCGGTCTTTGTTGATATTCACTTTGCTGAACAGATGCTCATTCATAAAATAATAGTAACTCTGATCGTTGTCCCGAGGAAGTCCTTTGTATTCATCTAAGTTCACGGTAGTAACTTCTGAAAAATCAAGATCTCCCTGCTGATACCATTCCACCAGGTTTTTGTAAGTGCCGATGGGGCTGGAGCCGGTGGCAAGGCCCAATACGCAGTTGGGCTTGAGAATAACCTGGGAAGAAATAATGCCGGCAGCTTTGCGGCTCATGGCGTCGTAGTCTTTTGTTCTGTAGATTTTCATAGAAACCTCCTTAAATTTAAAAAATTGTTTTAAAGCAGCTATATAAAAATAGTATCATAAAACAGAAGTTCTTTCAATCATTATGTTAGAAATTTTCAAAAATAAAATAACTTGAAAAATATTTTCAAAAATCTATTGACAAATAACCATATCAAATATATTATAAAACTACAAAATACATACATGTGCACATAAGAAAAAGAGCATGTATAAAGAAGGAGGATGAATCTATGAAGTATCGCAAAATCTTAGCACTGGCATTGAGCTGTGTAATGGCATTTTCTGTTGCAGCCTGCGGCAATTCCGGCGGGAAGGAAGAACAGAAAGAAGATACCAAGACAGAACAGGACAATGCCGGAGACGCCAATGCCGAAGAGGAAGGCAGCGACGCTGCAGATGGTGAGGAAGCTCCTGAAGCTTCCGGAGAGATGACAGACATTACACTGTGGACTTATCCCATTGGCAATTGGGGAGATTCTGCTACGGTAGACGGTCTGATTTCCAGCTTTACTGCAGCAAATCCCAATATCAATGTAAGTGTGGAATATCTGGATTACACCAACGGCGATGATCAGATCAACACAGCCATTGAAGGCGGAAAAGCGCCGGACCTGGTTATGGAAGGCCCGGAAAGACTGGTTGCAAACTGGGGTGCAAAAGGACTTATGGTAGATCTTTCTGATTTATGGACAGATGAAGCGAAAGAAGCAATTTACGATTCTGTAGAGAGCGCATGCCAGAACAACGAAGGCGTATTCTATGAATATCCATTATGTATGACAGCGCATACCATGGCAATCAACAGAGACGTATTTGAAGCGGCAGACGCACTTCAATATTTGGATGAAGAAAAAGGAACCTGGACAACGGAAGGATTCCAGAAGGCAGTAGAAGCTGTTGCAGCTTCCGGCCAGGCTCAGGTTGGAGCAGTGTACTGCGGCGGCCAGGGCGGAGACCAGGGAACACGCGCCCTGATCAACAACCTGTACGGCGGAACTTTCACCAATCCGGAACATACAGAATATACAGCAAGCAGTGAAGAGAACGTTAAAGCGCTTGAACTGTTAAAGGGAATGGAAGGAATCAGCTTCGACGCGTCTATCCAGGGCGGAGATGAAGTGAACCTGTTCAGCAACGGCACATTGGCAATGGCATTCTGCTGGAACGTATCCCAGGAGAAGAACAATGCAGAAACCATCGGTTTTGACGTTCTGCCTATGGCGTTTCCGACAGAAAGCGGCGATCCTAAGCTTTGCGGCGGTATCTGGGGATTCGGTATCTTTGATAACGGCGATGCAGCTAAGATTGAAGCAGCTAAGACATTTATCGACTTTATGGCAAATGATGAAACACAGGTAGTAGAAAGCGTAAAAGCTTCCAGCTACTGGCCGGTAAAAGACCTGGGCAATATCTATGAAGGCGATGAACTGATGACTGAATATTCCAAATTTATCCCATTTATGGGCGACTACTATCAGGTAGTAGGCGGATGGGCAGAAGCGCGTACCGCATGGTGGAATATGCTGCAGCAGATTGGAACAGGAACAGATGTAAAGACAGCAGTAGAGGAGTTTGTGACTACCGCAAATGCGGCAGCCGCAGCAGCTAACTAGGAACCAGAGCCGAATTAAGTGATAGGCCTGAAACCTGCGCCCCTTCCCGAGGTATGCGGGAAGGGGCGTTTTATGTAATCTTACAGAGTAATTTATGAATAATTATGGATTAGGAAAGGACAGGAAGGGGGAAATCTTATGACGAAGAAGAATCCCATGAGCAGGGCGTTAGTGCGCCGGGAAACCATCGCAGGCTATGCATTTATGCTGCCAAGTTTGATTTTCTTTCTGGGATTTGTTATTTATCCCATGGTACAGTGTGTATTTACAAGCTTTTTTGATTCAACCATGAACCGTGAAGATATTTTTATAGGGTTGGATAATTATAAAGAGCTGTTTCAGGATCCTATTTTCCGCGGAGCGTTATGGAATACGGTTATCATCGTAGTAGTATCCGTGCCAGTGGTATGTATTTTCTCATTGTGGGTAAGTTCTGTTATCTATGATTTGAAAGGGCCGGTATGCTCTGCATTCAGATGTATCTTTTATCTTCCGGTGGTAACAGGTTCCGTTGCGGTTACGGTAGTATGGAAGTGGATGTTCAATAACTATTATGGCATTTTCAACTATGTTGGGAATAAAGCCGGTATCCTGGATCAGAATATCAACTGGCTGGGAGACGAGAGGTTTGCTCTGGGATGTATTATTCTGATTCTTCTCACAACCTCTGTGGGCCAGCCCATCGTGCTGTACGTGTCTGCATTGAATAATGTAGATCAGTCCCTGGTGGAAGCGGCAGAAGTGGACGGCGCAACAAAGATGCAGTGTTTCTGGAAGATTAAATGGCCGCAGATTATGCCCACTACTCTGTACATACTGGTGATTACCACCATTAACAGTTTCCAGTGCTTTGCGCTGATTCAGCTGTTAACCAGCGGCGGGCCAAACCACAGTACCGATACAATTATGTTTTACATTTATTACAATGCGTTTAAACTGTATCGCTATGGTTATGGAAATGCCATGGGCGTGGTTCTGGCAATTATTATTGCAGTTCTTTCTGCAGTGCAGTTTAAGATGGCCAAGTCAGAATAGGAGAGGAGGAAGCAGATATGAAGAATACAAATTTTAACCGTTCTACCGCATATAAAATGGTATCCGTTGCAGCAATCGCTATTTTTGCATTTCTGTTTGCGTTTCCTCTGTACTGGATTATTACAGGCTCCTTTAAGACGCCTGCAGCTATCAATTCAACAACGCCCCAGTGGTGGCCGACAGAGTGGGTAATGGATAATTATCAGAAACTGTTCAGCAGACAGGTTGCTCCCCTTTGGGAGATACATGTTCCATTTACGGATGTTTCTTTTGCAGGACCGGAAATGCCGGCTGCAATGCGCTGGCTGGTTAACACTGTGTTTATGGCAGTGGCATCTATGATTCTTACCTGTATTACCGCAGCTATGGCAGGTTATGCCCTTGCAAAGAAACGCTTCATCGGACGTACCGTGATGTTTTCTCTGATTGTCTGCGCGATGGCGCTTCCGAAACAGGTGATTTTAATTCCATTGCTGCGTGAAATGTCATCCTTAGAGCTGTATAATACGATATGGGCAGTTATTTTTCCAATTGTGGGATGGCCCTTCGGCGTATTTCTGATGAAGCAGTTTGCAGAGGGAATTCCGGGAGAAATGATGGAAGCAGCAAGAATTGACGGCGCGGGAGAATGGAAAACATTTTATACCATTGCCCTTCCGTTGATTAAACCGGGGATTGGTGCGCTGGCAATCTTTACATTTATCAATTCATGGAATGATTACTTCATGCAGTTGATTATGTTGAGCAGCACGGACACCCTTACTATATCCCTTGGTATTGCAAAACTGCAGGCGGAGAATGCAACAGATTTCGGTTTGATTATGGCAGGCGCGTCCCTGGCTGCAATCCCGATTATTGTCATTTTCCTGATTTTCCAGAAGTATTTTACAAAGGGAATTACCATGGGCGCAGTAAAGGGCTAAGCATAAAGCGCGGGCGTTTCAGCTGGTTCTGCTTTTTTCAGGTTTCTGGAAGGTATACGGAATTTATGGCAGCGGCGGAAGAAGGAATGGTGGGAGTTTCTGATAAAGTGAAAGCCGCTGTGAAATTCCGGGAAAGAGAAGCAGGTTTCAGCAGTTTCACAGACTCGCCGGTAAAAAATGTGGTATAATGTACGGGGAGTATTACTGTTAATGGAGCATTGTTATGGAGCAAAAGGAAAGAAGGGAAAACGATGAATAAAAAAGACAAATATCAGGGAATTATTCCCGCATTTTATGCGTGCTACAATGAGCACGGAGAAGTTGACGGCGAACGTGTGGAGCTTTTAACAAAATATATGCTGAAAAAAGGCGTCAAGGGCGTTTATGTGGGCGGTTCTTCCGGAGAATGCATTTATCAGACAGTTGCTGATCGGAAGCTGACCCTGGAACATGTGATGAAGGCGGCAGAGGGAAAACTGACTGTGATTGCCCATGTGGCCTGCAATAACACAGCAGAGAGCAAAGAACTGGCTGCCCATGCAGAAAGCCTTGGAGTGGATGCGATTGCAGCAATTCCGCCCATTTATTTCCATTTGCCGGAATATGCCATTGCAGAATACTGGAATGATATTTCCTCAGCGGCTCCCAACACGGATTTTGTTATTTATAATATTCCTCAGCTTGCAGGGGTTGCGCTGACCATGCCGCTGTTTCGGGAGATGAAGAAAAATCCCCGGGTGGCTGCGGTAAAGAACAGTTCCATGCCCACACAGGATATTCAGATGTTTAAGGCAGAGGGCGGGGAAGACTTTATTGTATTCAACGGCCCGGACGAGCAGTTAGTATCGGGCCTTGCCATTGGGGCAGACGGAGGAATCGGCGGAACTTATGGCGTAATGCCGGAGCTTTACCTGAAGATTGAAGAACTGGTAAAAGCAGGCAATATGGAAGAAGCCGGAAAAATCCAGTATGCAGCCAATGAAATCATTTATGCAATGTGCGCCTGCCATGGGAATCTGTACGGCGTCATAAAAGCAATTCTGAAAATCAGAGAAGGGCTTGATTTGGGCGGCGTAAGAAAACCTCTTCCGGCATTGATTCCGGAGGATATGGAACAGGTAGAAAAATGTGCAGCTATGATTGATAAAGCAATGAAAGAGTTTTGCTGATTTGAGTAAGTCATAATACCATTGTAAAAAGCGGCTGCAGAAACGGCCGCTTTTTACAATATGAAAATAATTTTATAAGGAGGCAGACATGAAGAAAGAAGAATTATTTCAAAAAATCAAGGGGAAAATTATCGTATCCTGCCAGGCAGTGCCGGGGGAACCTCTGTATGTGGAGGAGAAATCCATTATGTATCTGATGGCGCGGGCTGCGAAGCAGGCGGGAACTCCGGCGATCCGTACCAGCAGCATCCGTGATGTGGTTGCCATTAAAGAAGAAACAGGGCTTCCGGTTATTGGGCTGGTTAAGGTTCAGTACGAAGGATTTGAGAGCTACATTACACCAACCATGAAAGAAGTGGATGATTTGGTGGAGGCAGGCTCAGACATTATTGCCCTGGACTGTACCAACCAGAAGCGGGGGGATGGAAAAACGGTCAGTGAATTTATCACAGAGGTCCGTGAAAAATATCCGGAGGCAATTCTTATGGCTGATATTTCCACTTATGAGGAAGGCGTAAATGCCTGGAAGCTGGGAATGGATCTGGTAGGAACCACCATGAGCGGCTATACCGGATATACGCAAAAAACAGACGGCCCGGACTATGAGCTGGTGCGGAAATTATCAGAAACCATAGACGTTCCGGTGATTGGAGAAGGCAGAGTCCACAGCCCGGAGCAGGCAGTGAAAATGTTGGAAACAGGAGCTTTTGCGGTAGTAGTGGGCGGAGCCATCACAAGGCCCCTGGAAATTGCCCAGCGTTTTATGAAAGCAGTAGAGGGCAGGTAAGTTATGAAAAAACATATTGTTTGTTTTGGGGATTCCAATACCCATGGATATTGTGCAAAAACCGGAGGGCGTTTTGATGAAGAACAGCGCTGGACCTGTCTTTTGCAGAAAAAATTAGGCGATGACTATCTTATTCTGGAGGAAGGGCTGAGCGGGCGGACTACTTGTTTTTCCGATCCCATCTTTGAAGAGCGTTCCGGCATGGATGTGATTTATTCCTGCCTGATGAGCCATGAACCGGTGGATTTATTGGTGATTATGCTTGGCACCAATGACACCAAGGAACGATTTTCTGCTTCAGCGCAGTGCATTGCCCTGGGGCTGAAGCAGTTAGTGGATAAAGCCGCCGCCACCAGGGATTGCTGGGCAGGCGGCAAGGTCAATATCCTGATTGTAACCCCTCAGAATATTGACCCCAAATACCAGGGCACGGATGTAGGGCCTACCATGGGCCGGGGATGCGCAGAAAAATCAGAGATGCTTGCAGAAGAATTCCGGAAAATTGCAGAGCTTACAGGCTGCCGCTATCTGGATGGAAATAAGGTAATCACCGCGCCGCCCAACGATGTGGATTTTATGCATCTCACAGAGGAGGGGCACCATCAGCTTGCGGAGGCTCTGGCAGAAGAGATAGCGGAAATTCTGGCCTGAACTGCCGGATTCGCTGGTATTAGTTGCAAATGCAGTGTTTTTCTGATAGGATAGAGAAGAAAAACACTGCATTTGAAAAGGAGAAAAATTATGCCGTTTATTAATTCCAGAGTAAGCGTATCCATGTCCCAGGGACAGAAAGAATCCCTGAAAGAAAAGCTGGGACAGGCCATTTCCCTGATTCCCGGCAAGACTGAGGACTGGCTGATGATTGAGTTTGCAGATAACTGCGAATTGTACTTTCAGGGTACAGGAGATCAGCCCGCGGCTTTTCTTGAGGTGAAGGTGTTCGGAGGCTTTTCAGACGAGGCTGCAAATAAGATGACAGCAGCTATCTGCGGGCTTTATGAGGAAGAACTTCAGATTAAGAAAGACCGCATTTATGTGAAGTATGAGGAAGTCAGCAAATGGGGTTGGAATGGGAAGAACTTTTAATTGAATGACCAAGCAGCCAGTCAGCGGCAGATGAAGGCCCCGGTTCCTGAAGGAACGGGGGTTTTGTTGTGTAAGGATTTATAGAAATTATACTGTGAAAGAAAGCAGAGGACAGCCCATAAATGGCGCACTTTAGTTTCTTGGCTTGCTTGATGGCCTTTTCCTTTTCAGTAAAAGGTTCAGACGTATCAATAGGGCATGAGGGAGTTTGTAGACACGATATATGTGCGAGGGAAATGCACAAAAATACAAACAAAAAAGGAATTTCTTTACACGATATGCGCAGGAAGCAAAAAACCTTGATTGACCGGGCCAGAATAAAATTAGTGGACACGATAACGCGGCATGGGGAAATTTTGCTGGCGGAAATCACTGGCAATGTGGCAAATGTGATTGAGTTCATAAAGGACAGCGGGAGGGCAGCAGTCATTTTCTGTCAGGGGCGCTATAAGAGCCGTATTAAGAAACTGGCAGCAGAACGCCCGGAGGAGTGTGTGATTGTGGCGGAAAATCAGGACGGCAGCTTGTGCGCCCATATCCCGGTTGCGTGGATAAAGATAAATCCTACACAGCGGTTTACAGGGGGATAAAGGGCGGAAATAGGCTTTAAAACATGAATAGACAGAAGAAAACCGCCCTTTGTACTTTGGCGAGTGTCAGGGCGGTTTTCTTATCAAGTAAAGCATATTCTGTTTTGGACTGCTGCCAGTCAAAGCGACTGTACTTTTGCCAATAAAGCATCCTGCAATACTTTTGAAAAGTTGATGCTTTTTTCCTCACAAAGAGTATTCAGCCACATGGGGATACTTAAAGTCTTTTTTACTGCCTTGTCACTGTGCTGCTTTGCGTATTCGGTCATATCCACCAGTACCATATTGACGAAAGCACTATCCGAAGCGGATTCCATTTCAAAATCTTTCAGGACGGCAGCAGGATTGATTTCGCTTAATGCACTGGGAGCCGGGAGGGATTCACCGTCACGCAGGGCGGTAAACAGATACAGACCGCAGGCATCCCCCGCCATGCGCATAGCGTCCGCCACATTATCCCCAAAAGTTGCAAGATTCCCTAAGTCGGGGAAAAGGACTGATATTTTGCCCTCTTCCTCATAGAAAACAGCCGGGTATACATAATTCATAAATCATTGCTCCTTTCCGTGTAATCTATATTATTTGCAAGGGGCAGGGCTTATTTCAGCCCCGCCTGATTGCGTATGGATTTAACAATACTTTTCGGGATGTCACCGGGATGATTCGGAACGCTTACTTTTCCGGGCTTTGTTGGGTGCTTGTATTGGTAATGTGAGCCGCTTATGTCTGACACGTACCATCCATCATCCTTTAGCATTCGGTCAGCTTCTCTGAATCTCATGTATGTTTCCTCCTTACAATTATATAATAACACGTATTTTACGTATTATAAAGAGAAAAACATAAAAAATATACGTATTTTACGTAGATATTATATGCGGATTTCAGGAAAGTATACAGACTGGCAGCAGGATGTTCCGTTAATATTCGTCCACAAATGGGGGAAAATACAGTCATGCCACCTGCTGCCTTATTCCATTTTATTATCCGGCACGTACGCCATTAAATCCCCCGGCTGACAGTTAAGAAATTCACAAAGCCGTGATATGGTTTTGCTGTCAAGTCCGCCAGTTCCATTTTTTAAGGCGATCAATGTGCCTTGTCCTATCAGCTTTTCTTGGCGGATTTTACAATGGTTCAGAAGAAAATGGAAAAAGTACAAGAGAATATGAAGATTGGGTAAATGATATTTGCCTGCTGCATCTGCTATAAAATGCTACGTGCAGCAGGATTTTTCAAAAAAAGTCACAGAAAAGGTAGAAAATATAGATGTTTAAAATTGGTTATACATTACAAATGCCCATTTTATCACCACTTCATAAAATTTCCATCTAATATTAGCACTCACCTATTGACAGTGCTAACAATAAGTGCTATATTACAACTAGAACAAAACAAAAGACATTCACCTAATGGATTTTGCTTTGGCTCCAAAAGCTCCGCGGCAGCCTGACCCGCTGCCAACGGGGATAAAATTATTATAATAACAAATAATAAAGATAGAACCATTTGTAAGGAGGAAGGCCCTATGTTAGTACCAAGTATTTTTAATTCCAATTTAAGCAACGACTTTTTCAACGATTCTTTTGACCATATGTTCCGGGATGCATTCCGTTCACCCTTCGGCAGCATGAACAGCGCTTCTTATATGTCCACAGATATCCAGGATCTGGGAGATAAATACCAGTTGGAAGTGGAATTGCCGGGGTATGAGAAGAAAGATTTGAAAGCAGATTTGAAGGACGGCTATCTGACGATTTCAGCGGAGCGCAATATCAATAAAGAAGAGAAAGATGAAAAAGGGAAATTTGTACGTCGGGAGCGTTACATGGGAAGCTGTCAGAGAAGCTTTTTCGTTGGAAAAGACGTGCGGCAGGAGGACATTCATGCCAGCTTTGAAAACGGCATTCTGAAACTTACCGTTCCCAAGAAAGAGATTGCGGCGGTGGAGGACAGAAAGTACATTCCAATTAAATAAATTGCCCGCCGCAGATTTAGTCTCAAATCTGTGAAAAAACTAAGAATAAGATTGTTCAGGAAAATCCTGGTTTTGCTCTTAAGGACAAAACCGGGATTTTTTTATTTTTCTTGCAGGAAACTCTTTTTATTATGGGAGAATCGTTGTATAATAAAGAATTGTAGCGAAAAGTTCTGTGCAGCAGGCAGAAGAAAGGAGAGCTTGATCATGGATATGGATATCAAAGAAGAGGATCTGAGGGAAATGTTTGAAGTTTCCAGACGGCAATTAGAGGATGGCTTTCAGCAAAAAGATTTAAGCGCCATTCATGATGCCGCCATCAGTTTGTCTGAGATAACATATATGCTGGATTTTTTTAATGTTGAAATTTAAAGTCATAAAGGGGATTCCCGGTAAAGGAGAAAATAGATGAGTAAAGTCAGAACAAGATATGCGCCAAGCCCCACAGGAAAAATGCATGTGGGCAACCTGCGTTCCGCGCTGTATGAATTTTTGATTGCGAAACATGACGGCGGGGATTTCATGCTTCGGATTGAGGATACGGATCAGGAGCGTTTTGTGGAGGGGGCCACAGAGATTATTTACCGCACGCTGGATCAGGCCGGATTAAAACATGACGAAGGCCCGGACCGGGACGGAGGGTTCGGCCCCTATGTGCAGAGTGAACGGATGCAGACAGGGATTTATATGAAATATGCCAGAGAATTAGTGGAAAAAGGAGAGGCATATTACTGCTTCTGTGATAAGGAAAGACTGGAATCTCTGAAAACGGAGGTTGTGGAAGGCAAGGAAATCATGATGTATGACAAGCATTGCCTGTCCTTATCCAAAGAAGAAGTGGAAGCAAATCTGGCGGCTGGTAAGCCTTTTGTGATCCGTCAGAATATTCCAAAGGAAGGCACTACCACCTTCCATGATGAATTGTACGGAGATATCACCGTGGAAAACGCAGAACTGGACGATATGATCCTGATCAAATCCGACGGATATCCCACTTATAATTTTGCAAATGTGGTGGATGACCATACCATGAATATCACCCATGTAGTCCGGGGAAACGAATACCTTTCTTCATCTCCCAAATATCAGCGTCTCTATGATGCTTTTGGATGGGAATCTCCGGTCTATATCCATCTGCCCCTGATTACCGACGAAAACCATAAGAAGCTTTCAAAGCGGAGCGGACATGCTTCCTTTGAAGATTTGCTTGACCAGGGATTTGTTACAGAAGCAGTGGTGAATTTTATCGCCCTTTTGGGCTGGAGTCCGGAGGAAAACAGGGAGATTTTCTCTCTGGAAGAACTGATACAGGAATTTGACTATCGCAGAATCAGCAAATCCCCTGCCGTATTTGATATGGTGAAGTTAAAATGGATGAATGGAGAATATTTAAAGGCCATGGACTTTGACCGGTTTTATGAGATGGCGGAGCCTTATCTGAAGGAATCCGTGAAAAAAGCATACGACCTGAAAAAGATTGCGGCCATGGTAAAGACCAGAATTGAGATTTTCCCTGATATTGCGGAACATGTGGATTTCTTTGAGGCTGTGCCTGAATATGAGATTTCCATGTACGCCCATAAGAAAATGAAAACTACGCCGGAATCTTCCCTTGAAACGCTGCGGGAGCTTCTTCCGATCTTTGAAGCCCAGGAAGATTATTCCAACGACGCGCTTTATGAGACGCTCTGCAGCTACGTCAAAGAAAAAGGCTGTAAGAACGGTTATGCCATGTGGCCGGTGCGTACAGCAGTTTCCGGCAAACAGATGACGCCGGGCGGAGCTACAGAGCTGATGGAAGTCCTTGGCAAAGAGGAATCTGTGGCAAGACTGAAAGCAGCCATCGCAAAACTGGAGAGGGAACTGTAATTTATGAGTTTAAACAAATCTCAGACGGAGGCGGTAAACCATGTCAACGGGCCTATGCTTGTATTAGCGGGCCCGGGGTCTGGGAAAACCACGGTCATCACAGAGCGAACCAGACGCTTGATTTCCAGTCAGGGGATTGCTCCGTCCCATATTCTTGTAATAACATTTACCAAAGCGGCCGCATCAGAGATGAAAGAGCGTTTTCACCGCCTGATGGGCCAAAAGAAGGTTCCGGTTACCTTCGGCACGTTTCATGCCGTGTTTTTTCAAATCCTGAAGCATGCTTATGGATTCCATGGGGGCAACATCATCCGGGAAGAACAGAGATTTCAGTTTATGAAAGAGATGATTCAGAACATGCGCCTGGAATATGAAGATGAGAATGAATTTGCCGGGGACTTGCTGGGAGAGATCTCTCTGATGAAAAACACAGGGGTTTCCCTGGAGCATTATTATCCCAAAAACTGCGGTAAGGAGATTTTCGAACAGATTTACCGAGGCTATGACAGCAGGATGAAGCAGCATCGTCTGATTGATTTTGACGATATGCTGGTGTACTGTTATGAGCTGTTTGATCAGCGCAAAGATATTCTCTCGGCCTGGCAGAACAAGTATCAGTATATCCTGATTGACGAGTTTCAGGACATTAACCGCCTGCAGTTTGATATTGTAAAGATGCTGGCATTGCCGGAAAATAATCTGTTTGTGGTGGGGGACGACGATCAATCCATTTACCGGTTCCGGGGCGCAAAGCCGGAGCTGATGCTTGGATTTGAAAAAGCATACCCCAAAGCCGCGCGGGTGCTGTTGGATATCAATTACCGTTCCTGCCCCTCTGTGGTGGAAGCCTCTCTGCGGCTGATTTCCCATAATCAAAAGCGGTTTGAAAAAAAGATACGGCCCCGGCGGGACAGAGATGACCGGGAACCGAAGCAGGGAACGGAATATTTTCTCTGGGAGAATCAGCAGCAGGAAGGAAAAGCAATTATTGAACAGATTCTGAAAGACTGCAGGGCAGGAGGCAGTTATAATGACTGTGCGGTACTGTTTCGCACCAATACTCAGCCCAGGCTGTTTATGTCTCAGCTTATGGCCTATAATATTCCTTTCCGCACCAAAGACAACATTCCCAATATCTACGAACATTGGATTGCCAGGGATATTTTAACCTACATACGGCTGTCTGAGGGGAGCCGCAGCAGAAGAGATATTCTGCAGATTATGAACCGCCCCAACCGCTATATTACCAGAGAGAGCCTGGAAGCTGACACCATTGCCTTTGATGTATGGGCAGATTTTTTCTATGAGAAAAAACAGCATTGGGTGGCAGAGCGGATTGAACAGCTGGAAGGAGACTTGCGGGTATTGAGCAGAACAGGTCCCTATGCCGCCATCAATTATATCCGCATGGGAATCGGATACGAGGAATATCTGAGAGAGTATGCCGGGTATCGGAGAATCAGCGAAGATAATCTGATAGAGGTGCTGGATGAACTGCAGGACGGGGCCCGGGCATTCCGCACCTATGAAGAATGGTTTGCGCATATGGAAGAATATACCGGGGAATTGAAACGGCAGAAAAAGCAGCAGGAAACCATGACAGAGTGCGTCTCCCTTGCCACTCTTCACAGCGCAAAAGGACTGGAATATAAAAACGTGCATATTCTGGATGTGAATGAGGAGCTGATGCCCTATAAAAAAGCCGTTCTGGACGCAGATTTGCAGGAGGAGCGCAGAATGTTTTACGTAGGCATTACCAGGGCAAAAGAAAATCTGTATATTCACAGCGTAAAGAAATACAATGGGAGAGAAGTGGATGTTTCCCGGTTTGTAGAAGAAATGCAAAACTGCCGTTCGTCCCCAAATTCCAATGTCTTTGAAAACAAACGGCAATTCTAATTAGTCATCATCTTCCAGTAAGGCATCCCATTCCGCCTCATCCAAAAGCTCGTCAAAGCAGTCAGAAACCGCCTCGAATTCTTCTTCATCTTCAATATTTTCCAGAGAAGGATTGCCGTCCTCATCTTCCTGATAACGATAAATAAAGACTTCTCCCTCTTCGTTGTCGTTGCCCTCTTCATCTAACGGAAGCAGTACAATGTAATCCTGCTCCTCCATTTCAAAGATTGTCAGGATACGGCACTCTACCTCAGAGTCGTCGTCCATGGATAATGTGACGCGGATTTCCTCGTCGTCCTCATCTGCTTCCAGGGCTTCCTGTTCCGGCCGTGTATTTGGCTTGTTGCTCATTGCGGGTGTCTCCTTTCCTATATAATAGCCTGTATATAGAGTTCAAAATGCTTGGATAAATCCAAATAGGTAACAGTGGCAGTGCTGACCACAGGACGGGAGAGAAACTGCCGGTTAATCATAATAATTTTCCCGGTGGAGCCGTCGTTTAACAGCACGGAATTGCCGATGTAGGTATCAATAATATGGTGGAGGAAAGGCAGCAGATATTTGGTTTCGTACCGCTCAAATCCTTTCCGTTCAAAAGTGGCGATTACTTCAAAGGGACAGATGCCTTTCCGATAGCAGCGTTTGCTGGTCATTGCGTCGTACACATCGGCGATGGCAACAATTTTGGCAAAATCTGTAATCGTGTCCCCTTTTCGTCCGGAAGGATAACCCGAACCGTCGCAGCGCTCATGGTGCATAAGGACGGCAGAGCGAATCCGTTTGTCTATCTGGCTGTTGCTGTCAGTGAGAATCTTCAGTCCCAGATTGGGATGCTCCTTCACATACCGGAATTCTTCATCTGTCAATGAGGGTTTGTTCAGGAGTTCCGGATCAACCAGACATTTTCCGATATCGTGGAGGAGCCCTGCAAGGGTCAGATCTTCCAGATCTTCGCCGGTAATATTCAGCCATTCTCCCATCATCCGGGAAATAATTGCAACATTAATACAATGGGCATAGGTGGTGTCGTCAATCTGGCGCATATTGTGCAGCATATCAAAAACAGAAAGAGACGTCAGATGATTGGAATAGAGACTGCTGACCTGATCCAGAAGTGCGTCAGAATCCAAAGGTTCTTTCTTATCGATTAATTGCTGGTAACAATCCTTCAGCATAGTTGCTTTCTTGTTGTAGTCCACTTTAAATTCATGGAATTTCCGGCTTTTCTTTACTTTCTGGGCATAAGTTTCCTGCTCTGCCTCCAACGCAGAAGCTCCGGTGTCCAGTGAAGCATCGTTGATATCCTGTTCCGGAATAATCTTGATGCTTTCCACACCATAGAATTCCAGATAAGTAATTTGCTGGGAGGTCAGTATGGTGTTTGCAGGGAAGAGAAGCTGCCCTGTTTTACTGTACACAGGTTCGGCAGTCACCATTCCTGCGGACAGATCTTTTGTGGCTGTTTTTATCATTATGGTTCCCCCTTTATTGTGACAGCAGCAGATTCCCGTTTGAAGAGCTCTGTCATATGATCTCAATAAAACTAGCATATCATATGCTGAGAAAAATTTCTACTGTCATATGAAAAAATTCATAAATTTTGATTGACAAAGGTTTATTTTATGATATACTTTGATTATCAAAATATTTGAAGATTAAAAGGAGATTATAGAAATGTTTGAAAGAATGAAAGAAATTATTGCAGAGCAGCTGAGCACAGAAGCAGATGGAATTACCCTGGAAACTTCCTTTAAGGATGACCTGGGCGCAGATTCTCTGGATTTATTTGAGCTGGTAATGGCGCTGGAGGATGAGTACTCTGTGGAAATTCCTTCAGAAGATTTGGAGAAACTGGCAACTGTGGGAGATGTGGTAGAATATTTGAAAGAAAAAGGTGTGGAATAAGAGATGTCGCAGTTTAAAACAAGAATTACAGATCTGCTGCAGATAGAAGTTCCTGTGATTCAGGGCGGAATGGCATGGGTGGCAGAGCACCATCTGGCTGCCGCGGTATCTGCCGCCGGCGGTCTTGGAATTATCGGCGCCGCCAACGCTCCGGCAGACTGGGTAAGAGATGAAATCCGTAAGGCAAGAGAATTGACAGATAAACCAATCGGCGTAAATGTAATGCTTTTAAGCCCCTATGCAGATGAAGTGGCGCAGGTGCTTGTGGATGAAAAAGTGCCGGTAATTACCACCGGAGCAGGAAATCCGGGAAAATATATGGAAATGTGGAAAGCAGCCGGCGCAAAGGTAATACCGGTTGTGGCAAGCGTGGCATTGGCAAGGATGATGGAGCGGGGCGGTGCAGACGCAGTTATCGCAGAAGGGACAGAATCCGGCGGACACATCGGAGCAGCCACCACCATGACACTGGTGCCCCAGGTTGTGGATGCAGTAACAGTGCCTGTGATAGCCGCAGGCGGAATCGGAGACGGGAGAGGAATGGCGGCGGCCTTTATGCTTGGGGCAGAGGCAGTGCAGCTTGGAACCCGGTTTGTAGTTGCAGAGGAATCCATCTGCCATCCCAATTATAAGGAACGGATTATCAAGGCGAAGGATATTGATTCCGCAGTAACGGGAAGAAGCCATGGACATCCCATCCGTCAGCTTCGCAACCAGATGACCAAAGAATACATACAGAAAGAACAGGAAGGGGTTCCCTTTGAAGAACTGGAGCTTTTAACTGTAGGCTCCCTGCGCAATGCAGTGATGGAGGGGGATGTGAAGCATGGAACTGTAATGGCAGGACAGATTGCAGGAATGATCAAAAAAGAACAGACCTGCCAGGAGATTGTAGAAGAAATTGTGAAGGAAGCACAGGCTTTGATGCGAGGAGTATGATATGAGAAAAATTGCTTTTATTTTTCCGGGCCAGGGTGCGCAGTACACCGGCATGGGAAGGGATTTTTACGAGAATTTTGACAGGGCAAAAGAAGTATTTGCCATTGCAGGAAAAGTATCAGGAAGATCCATGGAAGAACTGATTTTCCGGGAAAATGAAGATCTTCATATTACAAAATATACGCAGATTGCAATGCTGACGGTGGAGCTTGCGATTTTAAGAGTATTGGAAGAAAAAGGCGTAACCTCTTTTGTAAATGCAGGTTTAAGTTTAGGAGAATATGCCGCGCTGACAGCGTCCGGCGGCCTGAGTATCCGCGACGCCTTAGAGCTGGTGGTAAAACGGGGAGAATTTATGCAGGAGGCAGTTCCCACCGGCGGCGCAATGACGGCAGTGCTGGGCCTGGAGGCAGATGCAGTGGAAAAAATCTGTGAAGAAACAAAAGGAATCGTATCTGTGGCGAATTACAACTGTCCGGGACAGATTGTTATCAGCGGAGAAGAAAAAGCGGTAAATCAGGCAGCGGAAAAGATGAAGGAAGCCGGTGCAAAACGGTGCATGCCCTTAAAGGTCAGCGGGCCGTTCCATACCAGTATGCTTGAGGAAGCCGGAAAGAAACTGGCAGAAGAACTGGAGCATGTGACAGTGGGAGAGCTTACAGCTCCTTATATTTCCAATGTGACAGCGGAATACGTACTGGATCGGGAAGAGGTAAAAGGATTGCTAAAGCGGCAGATTTCTTCTCCTGTGCGCTGGCAGCAGAGCGTGGAACTGATGGCGGCGGAAGGGGTAAATACCTTTATTGAAATCGGCCCCAAGAAAACGTTGTCCGGTTTTCTGAAAAAGATTGTGCCGCAGCTCGAAAGCTACCATGTGGAGACCGTGGAAGATATGGAAAAGCTTCTGGAAATACTGAAAACAGATGCAAAATAGGAAGGCTGGAATTAATATGAGATTAGAAGGAAAAACAGCTCTGGTTACCGGAGCTTCCCGGGGAATCGGCAGGGCCATTGCCCTGAAGCTGGCAGCAGAAGGCGCCATGGTAATCGTAAATTATAACGGTTCCAGGGAGGCGGCAGAACAGGTGGTGGCTGAAATTCTGGAGCATGGAGGAAAAGCGGTAAGCTTCGGCTGCAGCGTGTCTGATCCCCAGGCGGTGGAAGCTATGATGAAGCAGATTATTTCAGAGCAGAAACGTTTGGATATCCTGGTGAATAATGCAGGAATTGCCAGAGACAACCTGATTCTTAAGATGAAAGAAGAGGAATTTGACGCAGTTCTTGATACGAATTTAAAGGGGGTATTCCATACCTGCAAACATGCGGCAAGGCAGATGTTAAAGCAGAAATCAGGATGTATTGTAAATATTTCTTCCATTTCCGGCATTCTGGGCAATCCGGGACAGACCAATTATGCCGCTTCTAAGGCAGGAGTCATTGGGTTCACCAAATCATTGGCCAGGGAGCTTGCTTCCCGGGAGATCCGCGTCAATGCCGTAGCCCCTGGATTTATTGAAACAGAAATGACAGAGAAGCTGCCGGAATCGGCGGTTGAGGCCGGTAAAGCCCAGATTCCTTTCGGACGTTTCGGCAGAGCCGAAGAGGTGGCCAATGCAGTTTGCTTTTTAGTCTCTGAGGAAGCCTCTTATATTACCGGTCAGGTTTTGCAGGCAGACGGCGGCATGGGAATGTAAGGAAGGAGCAGGAATGAGAAGAGTTGTAGTTACCGGT
This sequence comes from Petralouisia sp., assembly GCF_056822245.1. NCBI lineage: Bacteria > Bacillati > Bacillota > Clostridia > Lachnospirales > Lachnospiraceae > Petralouisia > Petralouisia sp. The sequence goes on from NZ_JBQIOP010000010.1 coordinate 47,701, forward strand.
ATGGGCGCTGTTACGCCCATCGGATTAAATACAGAAGAATTTTGGGAAGGTCTGAGAGAAGGGAAAACCGGATTCAGCGAGATCACCCAGTTTGATACAACAGATTTCAAAGTAAAGGTGGCGGCAAGCGTCAAAGGCTTTGAAGGAAAGAACTATATGGATGTGAAATCTGCCAAGCGTATGGAATTGTTCTGCCAGTATGCAGTTGCGGCTGCAAAAGAGGCTTTGGAACAGTCCGGCATTCAGATGGAACAGGAAGATCCTTACCGGGTAGGCTGCGCCATCGGTTCCGGCGTGGGAAGTCTGCAGGCCATGGAACGGGAGCATAAGAAAATGCTGGAACGGGGGCCGGGCAGAATCAATCCGCTTCTGGTTCCTCTGATGATTACCAATATGGCGGCAGGAAATGTTTCTATCCAGTTTGGATTAAAAGGAAAAAGCCTGAATGTGGTAACTGCCTGCGCCACCGGCACCCACTCCATCGGAGAGGCATTCCGCACCATCCAGGCAGGAGACGCAGACGTGATGGTGGCCGGAGGAACAGAGAGCGCCATTACACCCATTGGAATAGGCGGATTTACAGCGCTGACAGCATTATCCTCCAGTAATGATGTGAACCGGTGCTCCATTCCTTTTGACAAAGACCGCAGCGGATTTGTCATGGGAGAAGGAGCCGGGGTTGTAGTTTTGGAAGAATTAGAACATGCCAAAAAGCGCGGCGCCCATATTCTGGCGGAACTTGCAGGATACGGAGCCACCAGTGACGCTTATCATATCACTTCTCCGGCAGAGGACGGCATGGGAGCTGCCATGGCAATGCAGTATGCCATAAGAGATGCAGGCGCGTCGCCGGAAGAGATTGAATATATCAATGCCCACGGCACCAGTACCCATCACAACGATTTGTTTGAGACAAGAGCCATCAAACAGGTTTTTGGAGAACATGCATATCAGATGAAAATTAACTCTACCAAATCCATGATTGGGCATCTGCTTGGAGCGGCCGGCGCAGTGGAAGTAATTGCGTGTATTCTGCAAATGCAGCATGAGTATATCCATGCAACCGTGGGATTGCAGGAATCAGAGGAAGAATTAGATCTGGATTATATGAAAGGCAGCGGAATAGACAAAAAGTTTCATTATGCTTTAACAAATTCACTGGGCTTTGGAGGACATAATGCCAGCCTTCTGGTGAAAAAGTTTGAAGAACAGGAGTAAAGATATGGAATTTGATAATCTTGTGAAATTGATTCAGGCAGTTTCCGAATCAGAGCTGACCCGGTTCTCCTATGAAGAAAACGGGGTGTCCATTTCCATGAAAAAGGATAAGAAGCAGAAGCTGGTCACCATCAATAATGTGGCGGAGACGGCAGGAAGCGGGGCGCCGGTTCTTACGGCGGCGGAAATGCCGGCAGGTCAAAATGCAGCCCCGCAGACAGAGGGAAATGTGGTAAAATCTCCGTTGGTGGGAACCTTCTACAGCGCGCCGGGACCGGAAGCAGAGCCCTTTGTGAAGGTGGGAGATCCCGTGTCCAAAGGCCAGGTGCTCGGCATTGTGGAGGCCATGAAGCTGATGAATGAAATTGAAAGTGATTACGACGGCATTGTCAGGCAGATCCTGGTTTCCAATGAGGACGTCATTGAATATGGCCAGCCGTTATTTGTCATTGGGTAAACCATAATTTCAGCATAAATGCAATCAATGAAATTCAGATGATATGAAATTTGGATGATATTAAATTGTCAGGAGGGACTGTTATGTCACTGATGGGAACAAAGGAGATTATGGAAATTATTCCGCACCGTCAGCCGTTTTTACTGATCGATACGATAGAGGAGTTAGAACCGGGAAAACGGGCAGTGGGGAAAAAATGCGTCACCTATAATGAGCCGTTTTTTGCAGGTCATTTTCCAGGAGAACCGGTAATGCCGGGAGTGCTGATTGTGGAGGCTCTGGCTCAGACCGGAGCGGTTGCCATTTTAAGCCAGCCGGAGTTCAAGGGGAAAACAGCTTATTTCGGAGCTATCAACAATGCCCGGTTCAAACAGAAGGTAGTTCCGGGGGATGTGCTGACACTGGAACTGGAAATTGTAAAGCAAAAAGGGCCGGTAGGCGTGGGAAGCGCGAAAGCCACGGTAAACGGGAAAGTTGCCGTCGCTGCAGAACTTACCTTCGCTGTAAATTAGAACAGAAAACGAAAGCCTTTTTTTAAAGTTAAAGGAGCATTTTATATGTTTCAGAAAATATTAATTGCCAACCGGGGAGAAATTGCTGTGCGGATTATCCGTGCCTGCAGGGAAATGGGAATCCTTTCGGTTGCAGTATATTCAGAGGCAGACCGGGAATCGCTGCATACACAGCTTGCAGACGAAGCAGTCTGCATCGGGAAAGCTCCGGTGGCAGACAGCTATTTAAATATGGAGCGTGTCTTAAGCGCAGCCATTGCCACCAAAGCCCAGGCGATTCATCCGGGATTTGGATTTTTGTCAGAAAACGAACATTTTGCAGCCATGTGTGAAAGCTGCGGCATTGCATTTATCGGCCCTTCCGGCGACATCATCGGAAAGATGGGCAATAAATCACAGGCAAGGCTGACCATGATGGAAGCAGGGGTTCCGGTGGTACCTGGAACGAAAGAGCCGGTGTATGAATGGGAACGGGGCCTGGAGCTTGCAAAAGAGATAGGATTTCCGGTGATGATCAAGGCTTCCTCCGGAGGCGGCGGAAAGGGAATGCGGATTGCCGCAGACCTTTCGGAATTTGAGAATCATTTCCGCCTGGCGCAGCAGGAATCCATCAATGCTTTTGGGGACAATACCATGTATATTGAGAAATACATCGAAGAACCCAGGCATATTGAGATACAGATCCTTGCGGATAAATTCGGAAACGTACTCTGGTTAGGGGAACGGGACTGCTCCATTCAGAGACGCCATCAGAAAATGATAGAAGAGTCCCCCTGCGCCATTATGACAGATGATCTGCGTCAGCGCATGGGTGAGACAGCGGCCCTGGCAGCGAAAGCCGCCCATTATGAAAATGCAGGAACCATAGAATTTTTGCTGGATAAGCACATGAATTTCTATTTTATGGAGATGAATACCAGAATTCAGGTGGAGCATCCGGTGACAGAGATGGTGACAGGAATTGATTTGGTGAAAGAACAGATTCGGATTGCGGCGGGAGAGCCTCTGCATCTGCGTCAGGAGGACATTGTGCTGAAAGGCCATGCCATTGAATGCAGGATTAATGCAGAAGATCCGGAGCGGAATTTCATGCCCTGTCCGGGAACTGTGAAAGATCTGCATTTTCCGGGAGGAAACGGCGTCCGCATTGAATCCGCTCTGTATAACGGATATACTATTCCGCCTTTTTACGATTCCATGGTGGCCAAAGTGATTGTCCATGGAGAGAACAGGGCAGACGCCATCCGGAAAATGCGCAGCGCGCTGGGGGAAGTGGTGGTGGACGGAATCACCACAAATCTGGACTTTCAGTACGATATGTTAGACCATCCGGTATTTTTGTCAGGAAATATCACCACACATTTTATTCCGGAATATTATGAATCACAGGAAAGTAGGGAAATAGATGCTGAAGTTTAAAAAGACCGGTTCTGTGTTTACTTCTGCAAAAGAGCCAACCGTACCCGAAGGGTTATGGATCAAATGCGAGGGCTGCGGAGAACTTCTCTACAAAGAGGATGTAAGGCAGAATCATTATGTTTGTTATAAATGCGGAAAATATTTCCGCGTCAGCACCAAGAAACGTCTGCGTATGGTGGCGGATAAAGGCACTTACGAGAAATGGGACGAAGGAATCGAAAATAAAGATCCCCTGGAATATCCGGAATATCAGGAGAAAACAGCTTCCCTGAAAGAGCGTTACCGGATTGACGAGGCTGTTACCTGCGGTAAATGCACCATTCACGGAGAACAGGCTGTGGTGTGTGTCTGCGACGGACGGTTTTTGATGGGCAGCATGGGCTATGTGGTGGGGGAAAAGATTACCAGGGCAGTGGAACGCGCCACCGAAGAATACCTGCCGGTGATTATTTTCACCTGTTCCGGCGGAGCCAGAATGCAGGAGGGAATGGTTTCCCTGATGCAGATGGCCAAGACCTCTGCTGCGCTGAAACGTCATTCTGAAGCGGGGCTTCTTTACGTTTCTGTCCTGACCGATCCCACCACCGGAGGCGTTACCGCCAGTTTTGCCATGCTGGGAGATATTATTCTGGCGGAACCGGGGGCATTGGTGGGATTTGCAGGCCCAAGGGTAATTGAACAGACCATACGCCAGAAACTGCCGGAAGGATTTCAGCGGGCAGAATTTCTGTTAGAGCATGGACTGATTGACAATGTGGTAGAACGGGAAGATTTGAAAGAAACGCTGGTGAAGCTGATTGTGATGCACCGGCGGGTAGAGCCGAAAGAGGCGCTGATTCCAAACCGCAGAAAACATGCCAGGGAAGCAGACGGCTCCAGACGCTATGACAGAGTATCAGCCTGGGAACGTGTTCTGCGCGCCAGAGCCCAGGACAGACCGGGAGCATTGGAGTATATACAGGAGATTTTCACAGATTTTACAGAGCTTCACGGAGATCGCCACTTTGCGGACGACGGAGCCGTGGTAGGCGGGATCGGATACCTGGACGGCTGTCCGGTAACCGTAATCGGACAGCAGAAGGGCAAAACTACCAGAGAAAACATTACCAGGAATTTCGGAATGCCCTCTCCGGAAGGATACCGGAAAGCGCTGCGCCTGATGAAGCAGGCAGAAAAATTCCGCCGTCCCATTATTTGTTTTGTGGACACGCCGGGCGCTTTCTGCGGCATGGAAGCAGAGGAACGGGGACAGGGAGAAGCCATTGCAAGAAATCTTTTTGAAATGTCTGATCTGAAGGTTCCTGTTTTAAGCATTGTCATCGGAGAAGGAGGCAGCGGCGGAGCTCTTGCTCTTGCAGTGGGAAATGAGGTGTGGATGATGGAGAATTCCACCTACACCATTCTTTCACCGGAAGGATTTGCCTCCATTATGTGGAAGGATGCTTCCAGAGCGCCGGAGGCGGCGGAACAGATGCGCGTAACAGCGGAAGATTTAAAGGAACTTGGAATTATTGAAAAGGTGATTCCGGAGCCTCAGCCGGCAAATTCCCAGAATGCGGCAAAAATTGCAGAAACCATGCAGGAGGAAATCCGCAGATTTCTCCATCAGTATCTGCCCATGGAGGGAGAGAAACTGGCCAAACAGCGGTATGAAAGGTTCCGGAATATGTAACATGCCCAAAGCTACAGGAGGAAATCATGAGCAGACCATTGGTAATCAGAGATTTAAAGGCAGAGCTTCCTGTTATACAGGGAGGTATGGGCGTGGGAGTCAGCCTGGCCGGCCTGGCCGGAGCTGTGGCAAAATGCGGCGGGATAGGAGTTATTTCCACGGCCCAGATTGGTTATCAGGAGCCGGAATTTGACAGGCATCCCATCGAGACCAACTTAAAAGCAATCAAAACCCAAATCAGCCGTGCAAAGGAAATTGCAGAAGGCGGGATTGTGGGCGTAAATATTATGGTGGCCACCAGGCGGTACGGGGATTATGTCCGCGCTGCTGCAGAAGCCGGAGCGGATTTGATTATTTCCGGCGCAGGTCTGCCTGCGGAGCTTCCCGCTCTTGTGGAACCCTTTCAGACAAAGATAGCCCCTATCGTATCTTCCCGGAAATCGGCGTCAGTGATCTGTAAGATGTGGGATCGGAAATACAGGCGGTGCCCGGATCTTGTGGTCATTGAAGGGCCGAAAGCAGGAGGGCACCTGGGATTTTCCCTGGATGAATTAGAGCATATTCAGCCAGAGGACTATGAATCAGAAATCAAACAAATCCTGGAACTGGTTGGTCAGTACAGTGAAAAATATCAGTACCATATTCCGGTGGTGGTGGCCGGAGGGATTTATGACGGGGAGGATATGAAGCGTATCCTGGAACTGGGCGCAGACGGCGTGCAGGTGGCTACCCGTTTTGTAACTACCTGGGAATGCGACGCCAGTCAGCCCTACAAAGACGCATATCTGAAGGCCGGGAAAGATGATATTCAGATTGTAAAAAGTCCTGTGGGTATGCCGGGACGGGCCATCCGCAATGCATTTATCAAAAAAACAGAGGAACAGGCGGCAGGAGCATCCCTGTTGGAGCATGGAAGGCCTTTGGAGGAAGCCAGGGAATGGAACTGCCATCAATGCCTGGAAAAATGCAATCCAAAAGAAATTCCTTATTGTATCACAGATGCATTAATTCATGCAGTCAAAGGAAATACAGATCATGGCCTGGTGTTCTGCGGCGCCAACGCATGGCGGGCAGAAAAAATGGAACATGTGTCTGAAATCATGAAAGAATTCTCACAATTTTTGTAAAAATATAAAACTCCTGGAAAAATATCTTTCCAAAACCCTTAGAAGTTGCTATAATGAAAAAGAAGCATAGAAATTGTTCATGAACCTGTTCCGTAGAGTCAATTCTCATACGGAACAGGGAAGAGACAGGACGTTACAGAAAGAGGAAGAGACATCAAGGGAGGCATATATGAATTTTCAAATCTGTTCCGGAAATCACGAAGAAGCAGGCGTAACTAAGAAGAAGGACATCATTTCATTTTCCAAACAGGCGGCGAGAAATTCTATCTGCTATCTGCTGCTATATCCCAAAGATAACAGTCCGGCTCTGAAGATTCCTATGAAAACCCAGGGGAATTGTGATACGGTGTACACAGTTGGAATTCAGGGATTAGACTGGAAGAATTATGATTACAATTTTGAAATAAACGGGGAAGAAGTAACGGATCTTTATGCCCGTAAAATTACCGGGAGAGAAGTCTGGGGGGACGAAGCCCGCAGGCCCAAAGAGTTAAAAAGCGAACCGTTTATACCGCAGAAAGAAAAGCGGAAGATGGAGCAGCTTCAGGGGAAGAGTATTCTGGCAGAGAAGAGGCAGAAAGAAGAGAATCATGCAGAAAAAGTTAAAAGCTCATTTTACTTTTCGGATTTTAAATGGAAAGATAAGGTGTATGAAGGCGTTAAGAAGGAGGACATGGTAATTTATAAGCTCCATGTCCGAGGATTTTCCATGGGGATGCCGGGAAATGGCAGCCGGCGGGGAACGGTGGAAGCCGTAGAGCGGAAACTGGATTATTTTAAGGAGCTGGGGATTACAACGCTTTTGTTTATGCCGATGTATGAATTTGAAGAGCTCCTTTTGCTGGACAAAAGCAAACAGCAGACCCAGAGGAAGGATTTGATCAACTGCTGGGGGTATACAGTGGGAAGCTACTTTGCACCGAAAGCTTCCTATCTGGGAAAAGGAAACAATCCGGATAATCTGAAACGGCTGATTCAGAAGATGCATGAGAAGCAAATGGAGTGCATTCTGGAGTTTTATTTCCCAAGAAAGATAAATCCACATTTAATTATTGATGTATTGCGTTATTGGAACAGGGAATATCATGTAGATGGATTTCGGGTGTTGGGCTGCCCCGCCGTGGCGGAATTATTGGCCCAGGACAGCAGGCTGAGCGGCTGCAAGCTGTTTTTTGAGGGCTTTTCGGAGGATCTGGCTCAGGATCGTCAGCGGTTCGGTCCAAGTCTGTTTACTTATAATGAGGAATTTCTCTATGAGACGCGGAAGATGCTGAACCGCCAGGGAGGCAGCATATACGAATTTGCCTGTCAGATGCGGAGACAGCAGGAGTGCCAGGGCTATGTGAATTTTATCGCAGAAAACAATGGATTTACCCTTTGGGATGTGTTTTCCTATGAGCACAAGCACAATGATCAGAATCTGGAAGAAAACAGGGACGGAACTGACTGGAACTGCAGCGCCAACTGCGGACAGGAAGGGATCAGCCGCAGGCGGCAGGTCAATGAGCTGCGCAGGAGGCAGGTGAAAAACGCCCTGGCCGTTATTTTTCTGGCTCAGGGAATTCCCATGCTCTGGATGGGAGATGAATGCGGCAACAGCCAGAGAGGGAATAACAACGCATACTGCCAGGATAATGAAATCGGCTGGAAGGACTGGAAACGGACGGCTGCAAGCCGTCAGCTTATTTCCTATGTGGAGAGGCTGTCCGGGCTCAGGAGGGAATATCCCATGCTGCGCAGCGCCCATCCCTTCCATCTTCAGGATTATAACAATAAGGGCTGCCCGGATCTGTCCTATCACAGTGACGGGGCATGGAAAATGGATTTTGGTATGAACCGGGGATTTTTGGGCATGTTTTATTTCGGAGCCTATACAGGGCAGAAGGAAAACCTGTATATAGCCTGGAACTTTCAGACGGTTCCTCAGAAGTTTGCCCTTCCGGGAGGAATGAAGTGGAAACTTTTACTGAATACGGCTGCGGAGCCGGCTGTATTGGAGCAGCCGGGAGAACTTGGACATATCCGGGAATTTCAGGCTGAGGAACAGTCGGTCTGCCTGCTGATGGGAGAAGTGTTTTCAGAGAAGAAACCCCGGAAAAGGAGAAGAAAACCAGAGGAATCTGCAGACAGTGTCAAAGGAGAGAAACAATGACAGAAGAAATAACAGAAGGGAAATTCGGGCTCAGCGGGTTTGCCCTGAAATGGATTGCCATGATCAGTATGCTGATTGATCATGCCGGAGCCGTGCTGTTCCCTCAATATATCCAACTGCGTATGATCGGGAGACTGGCTTTTCCCATCTACTGTTTTCTTCTGGTGGAGGGGGCCGTGCATACCGGCAATATCCGCAAATATGAACTGCGTCTTTTGCTGTTTGCGCTGGTGTCAGAACTTCCCTTTGATCTGGCCTTTTATACCAGGATAGATTTTCGGCACCAGAACGTATTTTTTACACTGTTTCTGGGGCTTTTGGTGGTGGAACAGTACCAGAAGCGCAGAGAGAAATTAAGTTCTTTTTTAATTTTTCTAACAGCAATGGCGGCTGCGGAAGTTTTAAATACAGATTACGGCGCAGTTGGAATCATTTTTGTTCTGTTATTTTATCTTTTATATCAGTATAAGGTGGGAAAGCAGGCTGTCTTTGCGGCAGCCAATTTCTTGATGTATGGAACAGGAGTGCAGGCTTATGCAGGACTGGCGGCGCTGCCCATGCTGCTTTACAACGGAACGCGGGGGCCGTCCATGAAATATTTCTTTTATGTGTTTTATCCCCTGCATTTGCTGATTCTCTGGCTGATATGTAAAATCATGTATTAATAATTGGACAGGAGCGTGAAGAAATGAAGGCATGGGAGCATTTCAAAACCATCAATCATCATAAGATGCTGGTAATGAAAGGCTGTTTTAAGATTGGTTTGTATCGGCAGGGGCTGCTGCATGATTTATCAAAATATACGCCTACGGAGTTTTTGGTGGGCTGCAAATATTTCCAGGGCAATTTAAGCCCTAATAATATGGAACGGAAAGAGCGGGGTTATTCCTCCGCCTGGCTGCACCACAAGGGAAGAAACAAGCATCACATGGAATACTGGATCGATTATGGAGTGGGAGAGAAGAAGGGCATGACAGGCATGAAAATGCCCATCCGGTATGTGGTGGAAATGTTCATTGATCGGATGTCCGCCTCTAAGAATTATCAGAAAGAGAATTATACAGACAGCAGCCCTCTGGAATATTACGAGAATGGAAAAGCATACCATATGCTCCATCCCGATACCAGAATCCTGTTGGAAAGGCTGCTGCGTATGTTGGCGGAACATGGAGAAGATTACACCTTCCGCTATATTAAGAAAGTAGTGTTAAAGAGAAAAGATTACGGCAGACGGTTATGAAAACTGATTGTGTTCCGGCCGGTAATGATAGTCAATGGCGGCAAGAGAGGCCGTCAGCTCTTCTGGAGAAATATCGCAGCTTTTGCAGAATTCTTCTAAGGAAGGATACTGATCCCGAAGCTTTGTATTGACAAAACTCAGTAAAAGAACCGGATCTTTCGGCAGATTCATGATGTTCACCTCCTGAAATAAATGAATACTATTATCTTATCATACTATTTTCCGATTGGAAAGGCACTTCAAAGCTTGATTTTTCATAGAATGTAATAAATCAGCTTAGAGGTGCTTTTTTTGAAAACATTTTTAATGCCGCTGAATGCCGAGGAAGAAAAATATTATCTGGAAAAAATGAAAGAGGGCAGCCTTGAAGCTAGAAATACCCTGATCGAACGAAATTTAAGACTGGTGGCGCATATATCCAGAAAATACCAAAACGGGGATGAGGATATGGAGGATTTGATTTCCATCGGAACCATCGGACTGATCAAAGCCATTTCCACCTTTAATTACGAGCGGGGCAACCGGCTTGCCACCTATGCCGCCCGCTGCATTGACAATGAGCTTTTGATGTATTTCCGGGGAAAGAAAAAAACTTCCAGGGAAGTGTCCCTGTATGAGCCCATCGGAACAGACAAAGAAGGCAATCAGATTAATTTGCTGGATGTGGTGGAGAGTATGGACCGGGATATTTTTGAAGTGATTGAGCTGAAAGGAAATACCAGAAAAGTATATGAAATGATTCCGAAGGTGTTAAACGGCAGAGAGCGGGAGATTATTGAATGGCGGTACGGACTGTATAACCGCAAACCGGTGACACAGCGGGAAATTGCGGATAAATTAGGGATATCGCGTTCTTATGTGAGCCGGATAGAAAAACGGGCCCTGGAAAAATTAAAATCGTGCTTTGAATAAAAGAAATAAGCAAAAAGCAGCAGCAGAACTTGCAGAATCAAAAGAAACGTGTTATCATAGGCTTATCTTTTTTCAAAGGGCGTATCTGCCCGGATTCCCAACCAGCACAAAGGGAGGTATTTTGTATAGTATCGTATCGACAGCCATCGTCTGCGGAATTCAGAGCGTACTGATTCAGGTGGAGGCAGACGTGTGTGATGGAATGCCCGCGTTTGAAATGGTGGGCGTATTGTCCTCTGAGGTAAAAGAAGCCAGAGAACGGGTGAAGGCTGCAGTGAGAAACAGCGGAATTCGTCTGGCGCCTAAGAAGGTTACAATCAACCTTTACCCAGCAGATATCCGCAAGACAGGAACCGGCTTTGACCTGCCCATTGCCCTTGCCGTGTTAGCGGCCCACGGCAGAATTCCCCCGGAGCGTCTGGAAGGCATTTTATTTGCCGGGGAAATCAGCCTGAACGGAGAAATCCGCGCTGCCGGCGGAATTCTCCCTATGGTTCTGGCCGCCAAAGAAGAAGGGAAACGTACCGTCTGCGTTCCCAGAGGAAATGTAAAAGAAGCGGAGCTTGTAAAAGGAATGACCATTCTTCCGGCAGACAATCTGAATCAGGTCATTGCCGTGACAGAAGAGTTTGCCAGATTTCCGGAACGGTTTCAAAGAAGCAATAGTATAGAAGAAACAGGGCAGGATGTTCCCTGTTCAGACTCGGATTTTGCAGGAATTCACGGACAGAAGGTACTGAAACGGGCCTGTGAAATCGCTGCGGCAGGCAGGCACAATATGCTGATGGCCGGAGCTCCGGGAGCGGGAAAGACCATGGCGGCCCGGGCTGCGGCAACCATTCTGCCGCCCATGACAGAGGAGGAAGCTCTGGAACTGGCCAGGATTTACAGCGTCAGCGGCAGATTCGGGCAGCGGGAGAACAATTTCAGGACAAGGCCCTTTCGCAGCCCCCATCATACCATCACCGCAGCAGGTCTTGCCGGAGGCGGTGCGGTGCCAAAGCCAGGGGAACTGAGCCTGGCCCATAAAGGCATCTTATTTCTGGACGAGCTGACGGAATTTAAGAGAGAAGCGCTGGAAACGCTGCGTCAGCCTTTGGAAGAGAAGATGATCCGGCTTGTGAGAAGCAGCGGCGTCTACCGTTACCCGGCAGACATTATGCTGATTGGCGCCATGAATCCCTGCAGCTGCGGCTATTATCCGGACCGAACCCGGTGCAGCTGCTCTGCGGCAGTGATTGACCGTCATTTGAACAAGCTGAGCCGTCCCCTGTTAGACCGCATCGATCTCACCGTAGAGGTGAAACGGCTGCCTCTGGCAGAGATTCTCTCCCGGGAACCGGAGGAGAGCTCAAAGGTGATACGGGAACGGGTGCAGCAGGCGCAAAAAGTGCAGAACCGGAGGTTTATGGGCAGCGGAATCCTGTATAACAGCCAGATACCAGCCTCCTGTATGGGGGAATTCTGCTCCCTGGAGCCGGAAGCTGAAAAAACGCTGCAGGATGCCTTTGAGCGGCTGGAACTGAGCGTCCGGGGATACTACCGGACTGTCCGTGTGGCGCGCACCATTGCAGACCTGGAGCATTCAAAGCCAATCCGCCGGACGCATATTGTGGAAAGCCTGATTTACCGGGGACTGGACAGAAAGCTGTGGGAGATGTGACAGGGGAATATAAAAGAAAAGAAGCCCAATGCACTGACGCGTCCCGGTACGAATTCTGGTTTTCCGCTCTGTCTGCCCTTTCCGGAAAAAAGAAAATCCGCATAAAGCAAATCTTTCCGGACGCAGAAGAGATTTACCGGACGAATCCGGAAGAACTGCAGAAAAGATGCGGATTGACGGAGAAGGAGAAAGAAGCTCTGGCTTTGGGACAGACCATAACGGAGCATGAACTGGACGAAACCAAAGGCTGCTGCATCCAAAAGGGAATCAGGCTGATCTGCTTTGGGGACAGGGAATATCCTGACCGGCTGAAGCAGATCGGCAATCCGCCCTATAGCCTGTATTTCAGAGGCGGGCTGCCGAAAGTGTCTGCGCCTTCCATAGCGGTGGTGGGTGCCCGGAACTGCTCTGTTTACGGGAAGAAGGCGGCAGAGCAAATCGGCTTTGAACTGGCCAGGCGGGGAATTTCCGTAATCAGCGGAATGGCCCTGGGCATTGACGGCGCAGGACATTCAGGTGCGCTTTGGGCGTTGAAATCCCAGAAAACCGTACTGCAGGAAGCAGGAAGAACTTACGGTATTTTAGGCTGCGGCGCCGATGTCTGTTATCCGGCGGCCCACAGAGAATTATATGAAGAATTGGTAAAGCAGGGCGGCATCATCTCAGAATATCCGCCCAATACCAGGCCCCGGGCCATGTTTTTTCCCCAGAGGAACCGGCTGATCAGCGGCTTTTCCGACGGTGTGATTGTCGTGGAGGCCAGAGAAAAAAGCGGCGCATTGATCACGGCGGATTTTGCCTTAGAGCAGGGAAGAGAAGTCTATGCGGTGCCCGGAAGGATTTCAGATCCGCTGAGCCAGGGCGCAAACCGCCTGATTCGTCAGGGCGCGGGAATTTTTTTGTCGGCGGAGGACTTTCTGGAAGAAATGGATATTTTTACGGCTTTTCTGAAAGCTTCTGATAAAAAACCTAAATTATCACTTGAAAAATCAGAAAGGTTGGTGTATAGTTGTCTGGATTTAAGTCCAAAAAATCTGGACATGCTTTTGGCGGAATCCATGTTTTCTCTTCCGGAGCTTATGGAAATTCTGGAATCTCTGAGGGAGAAAGGATGTATACTGGAAGTATATCATAATTATTATATCAGGTCAGAATTTTCTGACTTCCCATAAAGGACAATTAAAGGAGCAGGCACATGGCAAAGTATCTTGTAATCGTGGAATCACCGGCGAAGGTGAAAACAATCAAAAAATTTCTTGGAAAGAATTATGAAGTGGCGGCCTCCAACGGACATGTGAGGGATTTACCCAAAAGCCAGCTTGGAATTGACGTAGAACATGATTATGAACCCAAATATATTACCATACGGGGAAAAGGAGACATTCTTGCCAATCTCCGGAAGGAAGTGAAAAAAGCAGAGAAAGTATATCTGGCAACGGACCCTGACCGGGAGGGGGAGGCCATCTCCTGGCACCTGTCCAAAGCCCTGAAATTAGAAGATAAGCATGTATACCGGATCAGCTTCAATGAGATTACCAAAAATGCAGTGAAAACTTCATTAAAACAGGCCAGGGAAATTGACATGAACCTGGTGGACGCCCAGCAGGCAAGGCGTATGCTTGACCGTATGGTGGGATACCGGATCAGCCCCCTGCTGTGGGCGAAGGTAAAACGCGGCTTAAGCGCAGGACGGGTTCAGTCTGTGGCGCTTCGGATTATCTGCGACAGAGAAGAGGAAATCAATGCCTTTATTCCGGAAGAATACTGGACGCTGGATGCGCAGCTTTCGGTGCCCGGAGAGAAAAAGGCCCTTTCAGCCAAATTTTACGGAAACGAAAATGGAAAACTCACCATAGGTTCCAGAGAAGAGATGGATAAAGTTTTAAAGAAACTGGAAAAAGAAACCTATCAGGTGCTGGATGTAAAAAAAGGAGAGCGGACCAGGAAAGCGCCCCTGCCCTTTACCACAAGCACGCTGCAGCAGGAAGCGGCCAAAACATTGAACTTTTCCACTCAGAAAACCATGCGCCTGGCGCAGCAGCTCTATGAAGGCGTAGACATTAAGGGGCAGGGAACCGTGGGCGTTATTACCTATCTGAGAACAGACTCCGTCCGGGTTTCCGAAGAAGCGGATCGGGCGGCCAGGGAATACATTCAGTCGTCTTACGGTGAGAATTACGTGGCAAAGGGCGGTCAGGAACGGAAGGGCGCAGGTAAGATTCAGGATGCCCATGAGGCAATCCGTCCCTCCGACATTACCAGGACGCCGGTTATGATTAAGGAATCCTTAAGCCGGGATCAGTTCCGCCTGTATCAGCTGATTTGGAAACGCTTTACAGCAAGCCGCATGAGCAGCGCGGTCTATGAGACTACTTCCATCCAGATCGGCGCCGGGGAATTCCGGTTCCATGTGTCTGCTTCCAGAATTGCATTTGAAGGCTTTATGTCCGTTTATACCAGTGAAGAGGATGAAAAAGGGGAGAATAATGTCCTGCTGAAATCACTGGACAAGGACACGGAGCTGAAATTAAAAGAACTGGAGGAGAAGCAGCATTTTACCCAGCCGCCGGCTCATTTTACAGAAGCCTCCCTGGTGAAAGCGCTGGAAGAGCAGGGCATCGGCAGGCCCAGTACCTATGCGCCCACCATCACGACGCTGTTAGGCAGAAGGTATGTGGTGAAAGAAAATAAGAATCTGTATATTACAGAACTGGGAGAAGCGGTGAATTCCATTATGATGGAAGCGTTTCCCACCATTGTAGATGAGAATTTTACGGCGAATATGGAATCTCTGCTGGATAAAGTGGCAGAGGGGAACATTGGATGGAAAGCGGTTGTCAGCAATTTCTATCCGGATCTGGAAGAGGCGGTGCAGGCCGCAGAGCAGGAACTGGAGAAGATTCAGATTGAAGACGAGGTCACAGACGTGATCTGCGATTTGTGCGGCCGGAATATGGTGGTAAAATACGGCCCCCATGGAAAATTTCTGGCGTGCCCCGGATTTCCGGAGTGCCGCAATACCAAGCCGTATCTGGAAAAAATCGGAGTGGCCTGTCCCATGTGCGGAAAAGAAGTCGTTCTGAAAAAAACGAAAAAAGGCAGAAAATACTATGGATGCGAGGACAATCCGGAATGCGAGTTTATGAGCTGGCAGAAGCCTTCTTCTGAGAAATGTCCGGAATGCGGCGGTTACATGGTGGAAAAGGGAAATAAACTGGTCTGCGCAGAAAAACAGTGCGGTTTTGTCAGGGAAAAGCAGAAAGATGAACAGAAATAACAGCAGGGAATAGTTAGAAAATATAAATTTCTGCCAAAGAAAATATGAAAAAAGTCAGAAAGTTATTGAAATTTGTCGGAAAGCATGGTAGAATTCAAAATAATACAACAGATGTTTAGAGTTTAACGTGGGAGGAGTTTTATGGGTGTCCAGTTGTTAGATAAGACGAGAAAAATCAATAAATTACTTCATAACAATAATTCCTCAAAGGTAGTATTCAGCGATATTTGTGAAGTTTTAACAGAGATTTTGGATTCAAATATTCTTGTGATCAGTAAGAAAGGCAAGGTGCTTGGAACCAGCCGCAGTGAAGGAACAGAGGAAATCAAAGAATTAATTGCAGATCAGGTAGGAGGATTTATTGATCCACTGTTGAATGAACGTTTGTTGGGCATTTTATCCACCAAGGAGAACGTCAATCTTGAGACGCTGGGATTTGTGTTAGAGGATGTGTGCAGATACCGGGCAATTATTACTCCCATAGACATTGCAGGGGAGAGGCTTGGAACTTTGTTTGTATACCGTCTGGAGCAGCAGTATGATATTGATGATATTATTTTAAGCGAGTATGGAACAACCGTGGTGGGACTGGAGATGATGCGCTCTGTGAATGAGGAGAGCGCCGAGGAGAACCGGAAGGTTCAGATTGTAAAATCTGCCATCGGTACGCTTTCGTTTTCTGAACTGGAAGCGATTACCCATATTTTTGACGAAATGGAAGGCAAGGAAGGAATCCTGGTGGCAAGCAAGATTGCCGACAGGGTAGGAATTACCAGAAGCGTGATTGTCAATGCTTTAAGGAAGTTTGAAAGCGCAGGGGTAATTGAATCCCGCTCTTCAGGGATGAAGGGCACATACATAAAAGTGTTGAACGACGTGGTGTTTGACGAACTGGATAAAATCAAAAAAGAGAATACGAAACATAACTAAACGGATTTGGTTATTTTATTACAAAAGGGATTTGTGGACTGCAGCGGTAAGTGAAATCTGTAGTGATAAGTCCCGCTTTTGTGTGTAAGAAAGAAGGGATTGGAATTTAAACATGGCAGCAAAATGCGAAGAAACAGAAGCATTTTGCGAAAAAAGACCAAAAAGAAATTTAGCAGTACATCTGTGTGCAGTATATCCATTTAATAAGAAGAAAAAATCTGCCAAAATAAAGCTGGTAAAAAATACCAGGAGATACCAGAGACAGCCGCCGAAAACCGGCAGCAGCGGCGAAACCATCGACGGGATAGCACATTATAGTCTAAAAATCACAAAAAAACTGCAAAAAAAGCTTGCATTATTAGTAGGATAATTTATAATATAGAAGAATAGAATTTTATTGCAGTACGGGGAATTAGGGAAATAATCTGAAGAAAGGAGCAATTTGGAATGATAGCCAGCGGAATGTATGATTACATTGATATAATGAATAAAGCGGCGGACGCTGCCTGGCTGCGGGACACTGCCATCAGCCAGAATATTGCCAATGGGGATACGCCCGGGTATAAGCGTCAGGATGTGAATTTTGAAGGGCTGCTTCAGCGGGAACTTGGAAAGATGAAGTATGTTTCCCTGGACGAGAAAGTCAGCGAGATCAACAAAGGCCATATGGATCACCTGGATGCGGAGATTTATACGGATATTGAGAATTATTCCTACCGCTTAGACGGCAACAGCGTTGATCCGGAGCAGGAATACGCAGAGCTTGCATCCACAAGAATTCAGTATAATGCGCTGATTGACAGCATGACCAGAGAATTTCAGAGAATTAAGAGTGTGATAAAGTAGCGGTGAAAAATAAAAAAGCTGGGAGGAATGAACATGTCATTATTTCAGTCATTTGATATTAATACGTCAGCATTGACTGCGCAGCGGTTCCGTATGGATGTGATTTCTGAGAACGTTGCGAATGTTACAACCACAAGAACAGAAGACGGAACGCCGTATACCCGCAAGATTGTAACCTTCCGGGAGAAGCAGGTGACGCCCTTCAGTAAGGTTTTAAGCAACACTCAGGCGGCATATCTGGGCAACGGGGTGAAGGTGTCCAAGGTTTCTGAGGATACGGAAAGCGAATACGTGATGAAATACGACCCGTCCCATCCGGATGCAGATGAGAATGGATATGTATCTTATCCAAATGTAAATATTATAACAGAGATGACAAATATGATAGACGCAAGCAGGTCTTACGAGGCGAATTTAACGGCGTTTGAGACCAGCAAGGCAATTGCATTAAAGGGTTTGGAGTTGGGCAAATAACTTAATCCTGCCTATTCTGCCGCCTGGCAGAGGATGCAGATGACAGGTGATGCCGAAAGATGAGAAACACAGGGTCAGGGAGGCTTTTTAATTATGGACATATCAGTGTTAAGCAGCGTGGGTTCAGAGTACATAAAGAACGCTGCATTGGAGAATGAACAGATTACCGTAACGGACAAAGGATTTGAAAGCATGCTTCAGTCAGCCATGGGTATGATCAATGAAGCGAATGATGCGCAGAATAAGGCAGAAGAGGCAGAGATGCAGTTTATGCTGGGGTATGCGACCAACACCCATGAACTGATGGCAATACAGGAAAAGGCAGACATTACTTTGAATTATACCGTAGCGGTCAGAGATAGAATGCTTGAAGCCTACAAAGAGATTATGAATATGCAGATTTAACATTTTGGTGTAAACAGATGAATATTACATATGAACGGGATGGGTGGAGAGTCACATGCAGGAAAGAGTGAGAGAGGTGCCCCAAAGGGTCCTCGAATGGTGGAATAAGTTTTCTGTCAAACAGAAAACTTTGATTGCAAGTATCGCAGTTGCGGTGATTGTAGGCTTGATCATTGTCACCAAGATATTGACAACGCCTACGATGGTGCCGATCAGAAGCTGCGTGGATACGAAGGAAGCGGCTCAGGTCAAGGAACTGTTGGATGGAGAAGAGATATATTATGAAGTCTCGGAGGACGGACTTGATTTTCAGGTTAAGACAGAGGACAGGGCGAATGCTTCCATTTTGCTGGGAGAGAATGGAATACCGGCTTCTTCATACGATTTGAATAACGTATTTGAAGGCGGTTTCAGTACGACAGAGTCAGACAAATCCAAGCGTTATCAGCTTTATTTGGAGAAACAGTTAGAAGAGGATTTGCAGCAGTTAGACGGTGTGAATTCTGCAACCGTTAATTTGAGTATGCCGGTGGACGACGGCACGGTACTGGCGTTGCAGGAAGATTCCTATGCGGCAGTTACCCTGACTTTGTCCGGAGAGATGGACGAAGATACAGCGGCAGGACTGGCCAGATGGATTGCAACGGCAATTGGCAACAAGGGAACGGACGATATTTCCATTTTGGACAGTTCCGGGAATATGCTGTTTTCCGGCGGGGATTCCGCAACGGCCATGGGGGCAGCCAATACGCAGCTTTCCTATAAGAGCAAGGCCGAGAGCGCAGTAAAGAGCCAGGTCAAGGATATTATGATGGGAACGAATGTTTTTAACAATGTTTCCGTTGGATTAAATCTGGATGTAAGTTTTACAGAGACGAAAGAGACCAGCCATGAGTATTCTACGCCGGAAGGACAGGATCACGGCCCGGTATCAAGCAGAAGGACGTATACTTCAGAAACAACCGGCGGCGTGGAAGGCGTTCCAGGAACGGATACTAATGATGATGATACCGGATATATGTTAGAAGACGGAGCAACCTCCAGTCAGACCACAGAAGAATTAAATGAGAATTACAATACCAATGAGCTGATTCGGGAGAGTACCGGCGGCGTCGGGGAAGTAAATTATGAGAATTCTTCTATTACCGTGGTGGCAAGCCAGTACCGTAACTACAATGAAGATGCCCTTAAGGCCAGCGGTCAGTTGGATGATATGACCTTTGACGAATTTGTAGCGGCAAACCGGGAACGGGTACGGATGGATCTGGATGAAGATTTTGTGCAGATGGTGGCAAGGGCCACCGGATTTCCGGAAGAAAATGTCATGGTAGTAGGGTATGAAGTGCCGTTTTTTGAATATTCAGATAACAGCGGCCGGGGCGTGATGGATTATCTGCCGGTGGCAATTGCGCTGATTATTATGGCAATGTTGGGATATGTGGTGTTCCGCAGTACCAGAAGGGAACAGCAGGTTGCTGAAGTGGAGCCGGAGCTTTCCGTGGAATCCCTTCTGGCATCTACCAAAGAAGCAGAAGAGGAATCTCTGGAGGATATCGGATTCTCTGATAAATCAGAGACGCGTATCCTGATAGAGAAATTTGTTGATGAAAACCCAGAAGCAGTGGCTTCTTTGCTGCGTAACTGGCTGAACGAGGAGTGGGAATAGAGTTATGGCAAATTCAGAAGAATATAATGGCGTCCAGAAAGCGGCAATACTGCTGATTGCACTGGGGCCGGAAAAATCAGCTTCTATATTCAAACATTTGAAAGAAGAAGAAATTGAAGAACTGACTCTGGAAATTGCCAATACCAGAAGCATATCTCCCCAGACAAAAGAAGATGTATTAAATGAATTTTATCAGGTTTGTCTGGCCCAGCAGTATATCGCAGAAGGCGGTATCGGCTATGCCAAGGAATTGTTGGAAAAGGCGCTGGGAGAAGAAAAGGCGCAGGGAGTTATCTCCAAGCTTACTGCTTCTCTTCAGGTACGTCCTTTTGAGTTTGTGCGAAAGACAGATCCGGCTCAGTTATTGAACTTTATCCAGGATGAACATCCTCAGACAATCGCTATGATTTTGTCATACTTGTCTGCAGGGCAGTCAGCCATGATCATCGGCTCACTGGTTCCGGAGAAACAGGCGGATGTTGCAAAGCGTATCGCTTTGATGGATCGGACTTCACCAGATGTTATTAAGGAAGTGGAGCGTGTGTTGGAACGAAAACTTTCTACATTAGTAAATCAGGATTATACAATTGTAGGCGGTGTGGATGCGATTGTTTCCATTTTGAACACCGTAGACCGTTCTACCGAAAAGCATATTATGGAAACACTTGAAATCGAAGAACCAGAATTGGCAGATGAAATCCGTAAGAAGATGTTCGTATTCGAGGATATTCTTCTTCTGGACGACCGTGCAATTCAGCGTGTGCTTCGGGATGTGGACAATAATGATTTGGGTATTGCCCTGAAAGCGGCAAATGAAGATGTACAGAATGTTATCTTTAAGAATATGTCCAAACGTCTGGCAACCATGATTAAGGAAGATATGGAGTTTATGGGACCGGTGCGTATGAAGGATGTAGAAGAAGCGCAGCAGAAGATTGTAGGTATTATACGTAAACTGGAGGATTCTGCAGAAATTGTAATCTCCAGAGGCGGAGGTGACGAGATCGTTGTCTAATTTGTATAAGCAGCGGTATGTCGTTGCCAATAACAGCAATACAAGAATTATCAATTCCAATGACCGTGTAGAAGAGCGGATGCAGGAATTGAGGCGGGAAATGGTTCAGAAGCTGGCCGGCGGCCAGTCTGCCGACGGCTTTGTGGAAGGGCTGTCTATGGAGCTGGTGGACGCAGTTCCCAAGGAAGAGGAGATTAGTCCGGAGGAGCTGTTGGAGAATGCCAGGCAGGAGGCTGAGGAGATTCTTGCAGAAGCCCGCAGCCGGGCTGAAGCAGTGCTCGCCCAGGCCAATGAACAGGCAGTCTCCATTCGGAAACAGGCGGAAGAGAACGGTTATGAAACCGGTTATAACAGCGGTATTCAGGAGGGGAACGAGAAGGCTGCCGCTGAGCTGGCTGTTCAGAGAAGCCGGATGGAAGAAGAACAGCGCCGGATGGAGGAAGAGTACCGGCAGAAGATTGAGGAATTAGAGCCTTATCTTGTAGATATTGTTGCAGATGTATTTGAGAAAGTATTCCATGTACAGTTTGACGATAAAAAGGAGATTTTGATTTATCTGATCCAGCAGACAATTTTAAGCACAGAAGGAACAAAAGACTTCCAGATAAGGGTGAGTCTGAAAGATTATGAATATGTGGAAACTCATAAAAATGAGATTACAGAACAGGTGGGCGGCGCTGTAAATGTAGAGGTGATGGCGGACGCAAGCCTGAAAGAGAGACAATGCATGATTGAAACAGATTCCGGTATCTTTGACTGCGGTTCAGACGTCCAGCTTGAGCATCTGATCAAAGCGCTGCGGTCATTAAGTTTGTGAGGAAGAAATATTGTGACATATAATTTGGATAAATACTATCAATTAGCCGACAGAAATTATTACAGACATCTGGGGAAAGTGGTTAAAATTGTAGGACTTACGATTGAGTCTGTGGGACCGAATGCCAAACTGAATGACTTGTGCAGAATCATTATTGATAAGAACAGGAATATTTCAATTATGGCAGAAGTAGTTGGTTTCCGGGATAAAAGACTGCTTCTAATGCCTTATGAAAGTGTAGAGGGATTAGGCGTGGGATGTATCGTAGAGAATACGGGACATCCTTTGTCTGTTTGTGTAGGAGATGAAATGCTGGGCCATACCTTAGACGGTATGGGACGGCCGACAGATATTGAAGAGCTGAGCCTGCGGGAAGAATATCCGGTGGACGCCCCTCCTCCGGACCCTATGGACCGTGTGATTATCAGTGAAGTGCTCCCTTTGGGAGTGAAAGCGGTGGACGGCCTGATTACGGTGGGTAAAGGCCAGAGAATCGGGATCTTCGCCGGTTCCGGCGTAGGAAAAAGTACACTGCTGGGAATGTTTGCAAGAAATACGAAAGCGGATATCAATGTAATTGCGCTGATTGGAGAGCGGGGCAGGGAAGTCCGGGAATTTATTGAGCGGGATATGGGAGAAGAAGGAATGCGCAGATCCGTTGTGATTGTAGCCACTTCCGACCGGCCTGCGCTGCTTCGGAGAAACGCGGCAAAGACTGCCACTGCCATTGCGGAATATTTCAGGGATCAGGGCAAGGACGTACTGCTGATGATGGATTCACTGACACGTTTTTCCATGGCGCAGCGGGAAATCGGCCTGGCTTCCGGAGAACCGCCGGTCACCAGAGGATATCCGCCCAGTGTGTATTCTGAGATGCCCAAACTCTTAGAGAGGGCCGGCAATTCAGACAGAGGCTCCATTACCGGATTGTATACCGTTCTGGTAGACGGAGACGACTTTAACGAACCGATTACGGATACTGCAAGAAGTATCCTGGACGGACATATTATGTTAGACCGGAAACTGGCCCATAAGAACCATTATCCGGCTATTGATGTATTACAGAGCATTTCCCGTGTCATGAGCGCCATTGCGGACAGCAAACACAAAGAGACAGCCGGGAAATTGAAAAATGTAATGGCAACTTATCAGGAAGCAGAGGATTTGATTAATATCGGAGCCTATAAATCCGGTTCAAATAAGAATATTGACTATGCCATAGAAAAGATTGATGCAGTAAATGAATTTCTGCTTCAGGAAACCCATGATAAGTTTTCTTTTGAAGAGATTATGAGTATGATGGAAGGATTGTTCTAAGCTATGGCGAAGTTTACATATAAGATGCAGAATATTCTGAATGTGAAATACAAGCTGGAGACACAGGCTAAGACTTCTTTTTCCCTGGCAGCTTCCAGGCTGAATCAGGAAGAAGAAAAACTGGAACTGCTGCGGCAGCGCAGAAGCGCTTATGAGGCCCATGCCAGAGAGCTTGTATCTGAGCGGTTGGATTTTCAGGAAATCAAGCTGAACCGCATTGCCATTGAGACGGTAAAAGGAAACATCCAGAATCAGGTGGTGGCAGTCCATGTGGCGGAGCGTAACTTGGAAAGCGCGAGAAAGAAGCTGCAGAATGTAATGACTGAGCGGAAAACCCATGAGATTCTGAAAGACAAAGCCTTTGAGGAATTTAAAAAGGAACTGGAAAAAGAAGAAAGCAAGGCAGTGGATGAACTGGTAAGTTTTACCCACAATCATGCCGAGGAAAAATAAGGTGGTGGACAGTATGGCAGAAGATATCTTAGACCAGGCAGGTGAAGAGGGCGGAGCTTTAGACAAAAAAGCCCAGAAGAAAGCGGAGAGAGCCAGGAAGAAAGAAGAAAAGAAGCAGAGAAAAGCAGAAAAGAAACAGATGCAGGAAGAGGAATCACAGGAAGAAGAGGAAAGCGGCGGAAGCAAGCTCGCAGTGATTCTTGCCACAATTGTGTTCATCGCTATCTGGCTGGCAATACTTGCCCTTATCATTAAGATGGATATCGGCGGATTCGGCTCCACAGTGCTCCATCCGATTTTAAAAGACGTCCCTGTCATCAACAAGATTTTGCCGGAGACAGAGAAAGAGCCGGTGGTGGACGCACAGTATCCATACACTACATTGGACGAAGCAATTGCGCGGATTAAAGAACTGGAAGTGGAATTATCTGATACCCAGTCCCAGTCCAAGGGCAATTCTGATTATGTGTCCCAATTGGAAGCAGAAGTGGCCAGACTGCGGGAATTTGAAAATGAACAGTCCGCCTTTGAAGAGGAAAAAACGAAATTTTATAAAGAGGTTGTGTTCAACGAAAATGCACCCGATATATCTGAATATAAAGCATATTATGAGAGTATTGATCCGGCCAATGCGGAAGTGCTGTACAAACAGGTGGTACAGCAGCAGGAGGCGGATGCTGAAATCGAAGAATATGCCAAGACTTACTCTGAGATGAAGCCCAAACAGGCGGCGGCAATTATGGAAGCGATGCAGGATAACCTGAAACTGGTAGTAAAGATTCTTGAGAATATGAAAACAGACGCCAGAAGCGATATTCTTGCAGCCATGAATGCGGAAGTCGCTGCAAGGATTACCAAGATGATGGAGCCGTAGGCTCATAACTGTGGTTATAGGGTTCCAGCAGGAATCATATAATAAATAATCTGAAGAAAGGAGGAAAAGGAATGACAAGCAGCAAAATATCCCAGATGGCGGCATTGATGCGGGCTTCAGAACTGACAGGGGCCCAGAAGAATCCCAAGCAGGAAAACAGCCCTGTATTCGGAAGCCTGCTGAATCAGACTTCCGGCGGGAAGAAGGATGCAAATGCCTGGAATGGGAGCATCATTCAGCCGCCGAAGGCAGGATGGAACAATCAGGAGGCTTTTGTAAAGGAGACAACCGGGAACAGCTTTAAGGAAAATACCATTGCTCAGAATCATGCCGGAGACGTCCAGAACAAATTGCCGGAGGATACCCAGGAGAAGCTGGAGGCTTTTGAAGATAAGGTTACAGAAACGGTAGCGGAAGAACTGGGTGTGACAGAAGAGGAAGTCAGAGAAGCCATGGAAGCCATGGGAATGACAGTACTGGATTTGACCGATCCTTCCAAACTGGCAAATCTGGTTATGGAACTGACTGGAAGCGAAGATATCGGCTCTTTGCTGTTAAGTGAAGATTTTCAGCAGATTTTCGGAGAGATCAGGGATTTGACCCAGGAACTGGCAGCACAGTTGGAGCTTGCGCCGGAGGAACTGCCCCAGGTAATGGAACAGTTAGAGACCATGCTTACCGCAGATTCTGAGGAACTGCCGGAAGAATTGCAGAATCAGCCTCTTCAGCCGGAACAGGAAGCGCAGATAGCAGAGACTGCTGAAAAAACAATGGAAAACAGCGGGGAGGTATTGCAGAACATATCTGCCGAAGCTGCAGGTTCAGATCAGAAAGTGAAAGAGATGAATGGCCAGGAACATGGAGCAGAAGCTGATACCGCAGAAGAACCGGAGCAGGACCAGCAGATTCAGAAATCAGAAGTGCAAAATCAGACGGATTCTGAATCCTACAGCCAGAAAGACTCCTCTGAGAAGTCCTTGTCAGATACCGGACAGGGAGCAAAAACAACAGAAAAGTCAGACAGTCCCCAACATCATGTCACTTACCAGACCACCACTCAGACGGTGAATCAGGGACAGGCATTGGAAGTAACCCAGACCGTTGTCCAGACCAGAATAGACGTGGAAGATATTATGCGTCAGGTCAGTCATATGACGCGGGTGATGGTAAGCCAGGCAGAATCTTCCATTGAGATGCAGCTGAATCCGGCCAATCTGGGAAAAGTTTATTTGCAGGTAATTTCCAGAGAGGGAGTAATTACAGCTCAGATCGCTGCCCAGAATGAAGCAGTAAAAGAAGCTCTGGAAAGCCAGGTTGTTATGTTAAAAGAAAACATGAATCAGCAGGGCATGAAGGTGGAGGCCATTGAGGTAACCATTGCAAGCCATGAGTTTGAACGCAACCTGGAGCAGAATCAGCAGAATATGCCGGGAGAGCAGCAGGAATCAGATTCCCGGAAATCTTCCCGAAGAAATATCAACCTTAACAGTCAGGAAGAATTAGAAGGCGGATTCTCAGAAGAAGAAAATCTTGCGGCAAAGATTATGGCAGAACAGGGCAACAGTATGGATTTGACAGCTTAAGAAAGGAGATTTCTATGGCAGTTACAGTACCAGTACAAAATGGTGAAGTTGTAAATGGCTATGACCCTGCGAAAGAAGCAGAGGAAGCCAAGAAAGAGCGAAGCGGCGGCGCATTGGGCAAAGAGGCATTTCTGCAACTTTTGGTGGCGCAGATGAAGTATCAGGACCCTCTGGAGCCAACTTCCAATACAGAGTATATTTCCCAGCTTGCTACGTTTTCATCCTTAGAGGAAATGCAGAATATGCGCGCTTCTCTGGAGGCAAATCAGGCAACCAGTCTGGTGGGTAAAACCGTAATTATGGCAATTGACGTCAGCGGCCAGACACAATATATATCAGGAAGAGTAGATCAGGTAAGGAAAGAAGGAAGTAAAATCTATCTGTCCATTGATGATTCCTGGTACAACATTGATGATTTGGACACGGTAGTAGATGATGAATATCTGGAGGCAACTCTGATTGCAGAAGATTTTGCAGAAGAAATCGGCAAGATGCCAGATCCCAGTAAGCTGCTTATTTCAGATAAAGAAAAGCTGGCAGCGATTACGGCGGCATATAACAGTCTTACTGCGTATCAGCAGGCGCATATTAAACGATATTGCAAAGATGCCTATGCGAAATTTGAGAGTCTGGTAAAGAAAATGAACGAACTGAGTCCGCCAGCAACAGACAAACCAGACGGCTCCGAAGACAAGGATGATACCACTACCGAGGGAACCGGAGGCACAGAAGGCGGCGGTACCGAAGGTGGCAGCACCGAGGGCACAGAAGGCGGCAGCACAAAATAATCAGTCAGCAGTTCAGGTAGCACGAAGGACGGCAGGGAAGCTTAAGAACGGAGAGATACCATGAATAAAATTTCAAATCAATTCTCTTCCATTGAACAGGTTACAGAACAGTACCTGAAAAAAAGCAGTCAGGGATTGACGGCTCCGGAAGGAGAATTGTCCTTTGGTGATATATTAAAACAAAAGCAATCGGTGAGCGGCAGTTCTGCGCTGAAATTTTCCAAGCATGCTTCCATGCGCTTGCAGAGCAGGAACATAGAGCTTTCCACAGAACAGAAGGAACGCTTAGAGACAGGGGCAGAAAAAGCAGAAGCTAAGGGAATGCGGGAATCCCTTGTGATTGTAGATTCCTATTCTTTTATTGTGAATGTGCCCAATAAGACAGTAGTTACAGCAATGGATCAGACAGAGTCTGAAGACAATGTATATACAAATATCGACGGAGCCGTAATTATCTAGCCGGACCGAAGCAGGAGGCAGAAGGCCCTGGAATGACAGAAGGGGTCTCGCGGCAGTCAAGAATCAGGAGGTCATTTCGTTATGATGAGAGCATTGTATTCTGGTGTGTCAGGATTAAAGACACATCAGCAGAAGATGGATGTAATTGGTAATAATATTGCAAACGTAAATACCGTTGCTTTTAAATCATCCAGTACAACATTCAGTGAGATTATGTATCAGAATATGTCCGGTGCGTCCGGCGCAACCGCTACCAAAGGCGGCGTCAATGCCAAGCAGATCGGTCTTGGCGTTACCACAGGTTCCACATCTATCAATATCAGTTCTCCCGGAGCAACTCAGACAACCGGAGACGGCTGGGACCTGAAAATCACCGGAGACAGTTTCTTTATTGTAAATAACGGTTCTGAGAACCTCTTTACCAAGGCAGGGGCGTTCTACATTGACGGAGCAGGCAACCTTGCCACCAAAGCGACAGGATATACAGTAATGGGATGGCAGGTAGATCCAGCGACTGGAACCATCCGTAAGGATACCGTATCCGCATTGAAGATTATGACAGAAGAGAATATGACTTCTCCGCCTGAGGCAACTACAGAGGCAACCTGCAGCGGCGTTCTGGATTCCACCAATAAGCAGGCTAATTCTGACGGCGGATATGTATTGTCCCTGAATTTCTATGATGCTTTGGGATATAACTATACAGCTAAATTTGCTGTAAAAACGATTGATCCGGATGCAAAGACATATTCTGTTGAATTGTCGGATATTGTGGATTCCACCAACCGTTCTATACTGAATGAATATGCTGCGCGGAATAATCTGGATTTAAACACGGCAAAAGCAAATCTTTTTGGAGATGCAGCCGCAGGCGGAACAGGTACGGCGGTGACCAGAACCTTTAAGTTGCAGCCGGGATTTACCTATGAGAACGGCGTAATTCGGGATAAAGATAACGTTGAATTAAACTATGATGCTGCTACCGGCACCTATACCAATGGCGGCGCCATCAGCTATTCTGTTACAGATGTATTTGGGCTTACCGGCAGTCAGCTGGACAATTTTAATCCTGCAAATATCCAACAGGTAGGTACTTCTGCAGAATATACCTATACAGAAAACATTGTAGGATATCAGTTAGCTTTTAATCCGGGCGGAACCAATGCCGGTACCTTCAACTATATCGGCTCACAGGGAAACAACAGCGTATCCTTTAATATGGGCGCTCTTGGCACACAATTCCAGAATATCAATGTTGATTTTAGCCAGACAACATGTTACGATAATGCAGGAAGCTGTACCATGGATCTGTTAAAGGGAGCAACCGATAAGACTACCGGCACCGGTAAGAAGCTGGGAGACCTGACCGGACTGGAGGTACGTCAGGACGGACAGATCTTCGGAAGCTATGACAACGGCAACACCGTATTGCTGGGACAGATTGCAGTGGCAGTGTTTGCCAATCCTTCCGGTTTGGAGAAACTGGGAGACAACTGCTACCGTACCACACTGAACTCCGGTGAGTTCGATGGAATCGGTCAGGATATCACCGCAGACGGCGGTAAGATGGACAGCGGTGTTCTGGAAATGTCCAATGTAGACCTTTCTACAGAATTTACAGAGATGATTACCACTCAGAGGGGATTCCAGGCAAATTCCAGAATTATCACAACTTCCGATACTCTGTTGGAAGAACTGGTAAACCTGAAACGGTAATTGAATCTGCAGACTGAATGAGCAGTCATCAGAATTAAGATGCCGAATATAGAAAACGGCGGTCAGAATTGAGACGCCGGGGACGATGCGGCATAAAATAATATTGGGGGACTGTATTATATAGTTCCCCAATCTACTGTGAGGTGAAGCTCCATGATAGAAGTTACAAAACTAAATGGTTCAACGGTGCTTGTCAATGCGGAATTAATTGAAAGCGTGGAGGAAACACCGGATACTGTCCTTTCTTTTGTAACTGGGAAGAAATTAATTGTAAAAGAAAGTAGACAAGAGATAAAAAATTTAGTAATATTATACAAGAGAGAATTTGTAACGACCGGTCTTCCCTGGTTGGAGAAAGAATAGCTTATGAAATCTTATTCCATAAGCATGAATTACGGATAGAATATATTTCATGGATGAAAAGGGCAGGTGGCTAAAGTGGATATAGCGTCTATATTGGGAATTATACTTGGAATTGTGTTGTTTGTGTATGGAGTAATCGTTGGTGGAGGTGACCTCCTTAGAGACTTCTGGGATGTGCCTTCCGTTGTCATTACCATCGGAGGTTCTCTGGCTGGTGTGCTTGCATCCCACAAACTTTCGGATTTTATTAATGGTTTGAAATCCATTACGCTGACGTTTAAAGATGCCAAGTCAGATGTAAGCGAAGTAATTAAGAATATTATTGATTTGTCAAATATTGCGAGGAAGGAAGGCCTTCTGGCATTGGAAGAAGCGGCCAACGGCATTGAGGATGAATTCCTGAAAAAAGGCGTTATGCTTGTCGTTGACGGCACAGACCCGGAATTAGTCCGGGGGATTATGGAAGCTGATTTAATCAGTGTGGAGGAACGCCACAATGTGAATATCGGGTTCTGGAAAGCCTGGGAAGGTTTAGGCCCTGCCTGGGGTATGATCGGAACGCTGGTTGGTTTGATTAACATGTTGGCAAAGTTGGATGACCCTTCAACCGTAGGACCGTCCATGTCAGTTGCATTGATTACCACATTATATGGTTCTCTGATTGCGAACTGGCTCTGTAACCCTACAGCGGCGAAGCTGAAGGTGAATAATGACGAAGAAATCAGAATCAAGGAAATTACCGTGGAAGGGCTGCTGTCGATTCAGGCAGGCGAGAACCCCCGTGTAATCGAAGAAAAGTTAAAATCTTTCCTGTCTCCGAAGATGCGTGAAGGCATGACGGATCAGGGCGGAGGTGAAGAATAGTGGCAAAGAAGAAGAAAAAGGATTCCGGCGGCGGAGCAGCCAACTGGATGAATACCTTCGCGGACTTGATGAATCTCCTGCTTTGCTTTTTCGTGCTTCTGTTCTCCATGTCTTCTGTGGATGCAGATAAATTCGAAGCGTTGGTCCAGTCTCTGGAACACAGCTTCAGCATTCTGCCCCAGGGAGGTTCTTCCATTGGAGACGGACAAATGGTGGCGGCCGGCGTGAATCAGCTCCAGTTGTTGGATCAGTATTATCTGGAAGCTGCCAACTCCAAAAGCGAAGAAGAGGGAGAGGACAACGAGTCAGAAGAACAGAATCCGGAAGAGGCATTGAAACAGGAAATGGCAGAAGCCGGTTTGAAAGAATCGGAAGAAATGGCGGAGCAGATTGAGAAGATGTTGGAAGAGCAGAGAATTGGCGATCAGGTGGAAATAGATTCCAACGCTCAGTTTGTGCGTGTCACCTTGAATGGTGCGCTGCTGTTTGATTCCGGCCAGTCAAAGATACGGGAAGATGCGCTTCCGCTTGTGGATAAATTATCATTAATTTTGGAAAATTATGACAGCAGTCTGATTGATATAGAGGGGCATACCGATAATGTGCCCATAAGCAACGAACAGTATGAAAATAATGATGTATTATCTGCTTACCGCGCATTTGCGGTGAAGAATTATGTTTTAGAAAAGACTGCTCTGGAAGCGGGGAAAATCAATGCAACCGGATGCGGCGAATATAATCCTGTGGCAGATAATGGAACGCCTGAGGGACGGGCAAGGAACCGGAGGGTGGAAATTAAAATATACAATTCGTATAATTCAAATTAGAAAGGAAAGACAGCAATGAAAAAAAATCTAATGAGTGTTTTAATTTTGGCACTGGTACTTGCGAATCTGGTTTTAACGGCGATCCTGATGATTTCCGTTGTGCCTCAGACAAAGAAAGCAAATGAACTGATTACAAAAGTATGTTCCGCCATTGACCTGGAATTAGAAGGCGGCAAAGATAATTCTGCTTTGAATATTCCTATGGAGCGGATAGAAACGGTCAGTCTTAACGAAGGTCAGACTATGACCATTAATTTAAAAACAGGAGATGACGGAGAAGAGCATCATGCAGTGATTTCCGTGTCTCTTGCGTTGGATAATAAAAGCGACGGATATAAAACTTACGGGCCGGATGGAATTTCCGCCAAGGCCGATTTGATTCAAGATGAAGTTAATAAGATTGTGGGAAGCCATACCATTGAAGAAATGAGAGAGAGCCAGTCAGATGTGCAGGATGAGATATTAGGCCGTCTTCGCCGGATGTTTGATTCTGATTTTATTGTAAGTGTAGCATTTCCTACTTATACTTATGAATAAAAACAGCTTATACAAATCAGAGAATTACAAGATAAATGTCAGGTGGTGAGAGAGGATGGGCGAGGTCTTATCGCAAAATGAGATAGACAGTCTGCTGAGTGCCTTAAGTAATGGCGAACTGGATGCGGATGAGATTAAGGACACGGGAGAGAAACAGGTAAAGGATTATGATTTTGCGCGGCCTGCGAAGTTTTCCAAAGAACATCTCAGAACGATGGAGATTATATTTGAACATTATGGACGGCTTTTGTCAACGAATCTTCCGGCGTATCTGAGAAAGAACATACAAATCGAAGTAATGAATTCGGAGGCAGTTACATATTCGGAATTTTCTAATTCCCTGACAAATCCGGTGCTTCTGGGAATCGTAAACTTTGCGCCGATGCCGGGCAGCATCATTATAGACCTGGCATCGAATCTGGGTTATGCCATGGTGGATCGTATGTTGGGCGGTGAAGGCGTTCCTCTGGAGCGGAGCCGTGATTTTTCAGAAATTGAACTGCTGATTATTGAACGTATTATGAATGTATGTATCAATCTGCTCAGAGAACCCTGGGAGAATGTAACTGAGATTCATCCGAGGCTGGAGCGGATTGAGACGAATTCTCAGTTTGCACAGTTTATTTCTCCCGGTGAGATGATTGCTATTATTACAATCAATATGAAAATCGGTGATGTGGAAGGTATGATGAATATTTGTCTGCCGTATATGACATTGGAAGATGTCATGGACAAATTAAATACGAAATACTGGTTTTCTACCATGCAGGCACGGGGAGAACAGGAATATACGGAAATTATTGAATCAGTTATTTCCAAAGCTCCTATGCCGATTAAGGCAGTGTTAGGCAAAAGCGTAATTTCTGTCAATGATTTTATAAATCTTCAGGTTGGAGATATCATTCGTTTAGATAGAAAAGTAGAAGATGAACTGGATGTATATATTGGAAATATCAAAAAGTTTACTGCTTTGCCTGGTGCATCTGGCGATCTGTATGCAGTAAGAGTTACATCAGTAATCAGAGAGGAGCAGTGACGTTATGGATGGAATGGATGGAGTTTTATCACAGGAAGAGATTAGCGCTCTGTTGAATGATGATTCCGGAATGGACGCAATCAACGGAGCCGATGGCTTGGATGACCTGACGCCGGATGAAATTGACGCGATAGGCGAGATTTCCAATATCAGTATGGGAACGGCAGCCACAACGCTGTTTTCACTGGTTAACCGGAAAGTGGATATTTCCACACCAGTGGTAACATTTGCTAATTGGGACGATATTGTCGAATCCTATGAAAGACCCTGCGTGTTTATCAGAATTGCCTACACCGTAGGCTTGGACGGAAGCAATCTTTTGGTTTTGAAAGAGCAGGATGTTAAGATTATCACAGATTTGATGATGGGCGGAGACGGCACAAATCTGGAGGGAGAACTGGGAGAACTTCACTTAAGCGCAATCAGTGAAGCAATGAACCAGATGATGGGAAGCGCGGCCACTTCTCTGTCATCGATGTTAAATAAGATGATTGACATCAGCCCTCCTTCTGCGGAGCTGGTGGATTTAAAAGATACCATAAGCGGGGAAGAAATTGATGAATTTTTGAGCGGCCGTTTTGTCAAGATTTCATTTAAAATGGAAATCGGAGATTTGGTGAACAGTGAAATTATGCAGCTGTATCCGTTTTCCTTTGCCAAGGAAATGTGTTCCAGCGTGGCAACTAATATGGAAGCGGACGTTTCCGCTACACCGGCAGATACAGCGCCGGCTCCTCAGCCTGCACCGATGTCTCAGCCTGCGCCTGCGCCGCAGATGGGCGGTCAGCCGATGATGCAGCAGCCGCAGATGGGCGGTCAGCCGATGATGCAGCAGCCGATGATGGGTCAGCCAATGATGGGAATGCCCATGAGTGATATGTCTCAAATGTATGCCCAACAGCCTGTAAATGTGCAGCCGGCCCAATTCCAGGCATTTGCAGGAGATTTTAATCCCATTACGCAGCAGGAAAATATTGGGTTAATTATGGATGTTCCGCTTGATGTTACAGTGGAACTTGGAAGAACCAGTAAATCAATTCATGATATTCTGGAATTTGCTCCAGGCACAATCATTGAGTTAAACAAGATTGCCGGGGAGCCCATTGACGTGTTGGTTAATGGTAAATATGTAGCCAAAGGCGAAGTCGTAGTACTGGAAGAAAGCTTTGGTGTGCGTATTACCGAAATAATAAATAACTAAGAAAACAAATAATTTAAAGTGATATCAAGGAGAAGAAGACATGGCAAAGAATATTTTAATTTGTGATGATGCAGCTTTTATGAGAATGATGATCAAGGACATTCTTACCAAGAATGGCTACAATATTGCAGGAGAAGCTGAGAACGGACTGAAAGCAGTAGAGAAGTACAATGAAACAAAACCGGATCTGGTATTGATGGATATTACCATGCCGGAAATGGATGGAATTCAGGCGTTAAAGCAGATTAAATCTACCGACCCTTCTGCATGTGTGATTATGTGTTCTGCAATGGGACAGCAGGCAATGGTAATTGAAGCAATTCAGTCCGGAGCAAAAGACTTTATCGTGAAGCCTTTCCAGGCAGAACGTGTGTTAGAGGCTGTAAAAAAAGTAGTTGGATAATATGGTTTTACTGGAAATTTCCTCAGGATGGGAGAGTTTTTTCCAACTGATTGGTACATTGTTGATTTTCCTGTTTGTGCTGGTGCTTACGTATCTGGCTACAAAATGGATTGCAGGCTACCAGCAGGGGATCACCTTTCAAAAAAATATACAGGTCATTGAGACATTTCGGGTAAACAATAATAAGTTTATTCAGATTATTCAGGTTGGAAAAAAATATCTGGTTATTTCCGTGTGCAAAGATACAATAAATGTCTTAACGGAATTAACGGAAGAGCAATTGACGTACTTTCCTTCTGCAGAAGATCGGAAAGAAGTTAATTTGAATGAGAGTTTTCAGGAGATATTAGAGAACTTGAAGAAAAAAATTCCCAGGAAGTAGGAAAGCGCAATGAAAAAACTGAAAAAAATATACTGCAGGACTTCCTTTGCCTTTGGAACAATGACGTTGATAATTGCCCTGTTTCTGATGTTCGGTCAAAGTGCATATGCAACTGGGACGAATACCAACCAGGATGAGACAGACGAGACACGACGGGAGATAGGCGAACTGAATCCGCCGAATACGCAGCCGGCGCAGCGGGGCACAACGAACGGCCTTACTTTCAGTTGGAATAATGAAGAAGGCAATTTGTCTGCTAATATTCGGATTCTGCTGGTGCTGACTGTAATTTCACTGGCGCCGTCTATTCTGGTTATGCTCACGTCCTTCACAAGAATTATTATTGTCTTGCATTTTGTAAGGACTGCTGTTGGAACCCAGACGGTACCGCCGAATCAGGTGATGGTGGGGCTTGCGTTGTTTTTAACAATGTTTATTATGAATCCGGTATTTTCTGAAATTAACGAAACTGTGATTCAGCCTTTGGAAGCCAATGAGATTAATCAGGAAGAAGCGCTGGAGAGGGTTGAAGCTCCAATCCGGAGATTTATGTATAAGGAAATGCAGCGAAAGGATTTAAAGCTGTTTTGCGATATTGCAGAGATTGATATGACGGGAATGGATTTAAGTGAACCGGAGACGTTAGAGCCGATTCCCATGAATGTGGTAATTCCGGCTTTTATTATCAGTGAACTGCGGACGGCTTTTATTATTGGTTTCCTGATTTATATTCCATTTATTGTGATTGATATGGTGGTTGCGTCCGTATTGATGTCTATGGGTATGATGATGCTGCCGCCTACGACAATTTCCATGCCTTTTAAAATCCTGCTTTTTGTGTTGGCAGATGGATGGGATCTTTTGATCGGCAGTCTGGTTAAAACATTTCATTGAGTAACAACCACTTGTGGAAACAAGTGGTTGCAGAGTGTAGAGGTAAGAACAGATGATTACAGAAGGACAGGTATTGGATATTGCGAGAGAAGCATTGTTTTTGATTATCAAGGTATCCACGCCTTTGCTATTGATTTCATTGATTATAGGTCTGATTATCAGTATTTTTCAGACAGTTACTTCCATTCAGGAACAGACGCTTACGTTTGTGCCCAAGATTCTTGTGGTCTTTTTGGGTATGATGCTGTTAGGCGGATGGATTTTGGAAAATCTGACAGGCTTTATGACTGAATTGTGGAGTAATTTTGGCCTGTATCTGCGTTAGGTTGAGACAGTATGATAAACTATGAGTTTACATTATATACATTTGAATATTTTTTGATGATATTGGTAAGGGTTGCGTCATTTGTCTTTATTGCTCCGTTTTTTGGAATGAATAATACCCCGGCTCGGGTAAAGATTGGAGTATCAGCATTTCTTGCGCTGATTTTGTACCAGATTATTTTACCCAAAGAAGTTTTGGAATATTCCGGAGTAATTGAATTTGCCATCATCGTTCTGAAAGAAGGAATTACAGGTCTGCTCATTGGTTTTGCGGCAAATATTTGTAATTCCATTATTGTGTTTTCAGGCAAAGTGATCGATATGGAAATCGGGCTTGCCATGGCGAACATTTACGATCCTACTACCCATTCTCAGTCAGGACTTACCGGAACCATGTATAATTATTTTATAATGATGCTTCTGATTGCAACGGATATGCATCATTATATTTTACGGGCGCTTGTTGATACTTACCAGATTATTCCGGTAAATGAGACGGTGTTTGACTGGAACCATCTGATGGGAACCATGACCATGTATGTGTCAGATTTGATGGTAATTGGATTTCGTATTGTACTTCCCATTTTTGCAACCAGTATGATACTGAACTGTATTCTGGGAATTATGGCAAAAGTGGCTCCCCAGATGAATATGTTTGCAGTGGGAATGCAGCTTAAGATTCTGATTGGTTTTTCCATTATGTTTATAACGATTGTGCTGCTCCCGGATATTTCGAATTTTATATTCAGGGAAATGAAGAGAATGATTGTTTCTGTTATTGAAGGAATGTATTGAAATTGAGAGAAAAGTCTTGTTTTTATATGGAATATAATCTGCAGTGGTTTGCGAAAGAAGGAAACGGCGGAGAAAAGACAGAACCTGCCACATCCAAGAAGCTGCAGGATGCCAGAAATGAAGGACAGGTAGCCAAAAGCCAGGAATTAAACAGCGCTTTGAGCCTGATTGCGTTATTTGTAACTTTGAAACTGTTTATTTCCTATATTGGGGAAAGTTTGCTTCAAAGTTTTCCGGCATTGTACCGCAAAATTCCGGATGTAATAGATGAAAGCATCGGAGGCATGTCAGTGAAACTGGCGGTGACAGTGATAAATAATACCCTTGGAACCATTGTGAAGATTTTGCTGCCGGTATTTTTAATTGGGTATTCTGTTGCATTGCTGACGAATATTGTCCAGGTTGGATGGAAGGTGACGGCCAAGCCCATGAAGCCCAAGTTCAGCAAACTGAATCCTTTAAGCGGCTTTAAAAGAATTTTTTCCAAGGATTCCCTGTTTGAATTGCTGAAATCTATTGCTAAAATAAGCTTGATTATTTATGTGGCGTATACGGCCATCAGAGATCATCAGAATGAACTGTTTCTGGTCTATGATATTCCTCTGCTGCAGGTGATTTTACTGGTAGGCTCCATCGCAATTGATGCAGGGCTGAAAATCAGCCTGGTATATCTGCTGGTGGCAATTGCAGACTGGTTTTATCAGAAGCACAAGTTCAAAGAAGACATGAAGATGACCAAGCAGGAAGTAAAAGATGAATATAAGAATACAGAAGGAAATCCCGAGATTAAGGGACGTCAGCGTTCCAGAATGAGAGAAGCCTCTCAGCGGCGCATGATGCAGAGCCTTCCCAGTGCAGATGTGGTAATTACCAACCCTACCCATTATGCAGTGGCAATCAAATACGATGCCAGCCAGTATTCCGCTCCTGTTGTAGTTGCAAAGGGAGAAGATTATCTTGCCATGAAGATTAAGGAAGCGGCAAAAGAGCATCAGATAGAAATTGTAGAAAATAAGCCTCTGGCGCGAATGCTTTATGCCAACGTAGATGTTGGGGAAGAAGTGCCGCCGGAATTGTATCAGGCAGTGGCGGAAGTGCTTGCTTTTGTATACAGCCTGAGAGAAAATAGATAAATTGCAGGAGTAAACAACGAAAGGAGAAATCAGCATGAAGAAGGCAGATATGGGAATTGCGCTGTATTTACTGGCGGCAATTATATTCTTTATTGTTCCAATTCCTTCTATTCTATTAGATATCATGCTGGCATTTAACATATCCATTGCGTTGGTGATATTGATGAATGCCTTGTTTGTAAAAGAAGTACTGGATATGTCATTTTTCCCAACTTTGCTTTTGTTTACTACAATTTTCCGAATTTCATTGAACGTTTCTTCCACACGTTTGATTTTGAATACAGGAGATCCGGGAAACGTAGTGCGTACCTTTGGACAGTTCGTAGGCGGAAATGATCTGATTATCGGCGCTATTATTTTCGTAGTTATGATTTTAATCCAGTTAATTGTAATCAACAAAGGTTCTGAGCGTGTATCGGAAGTAACCGCAAGGTTTACCTTAGACGCCATGCCCGGAAAACAGATGGCAATTGATGCGGATTTGAATACAGGAACCATCAATGAGAAGCAGGCAAGAGAACGGCGGGAGAAGATTCAGCAGGAATCCAGCTTTTTCGGCGCCATGGACGGTGCTACCAAGTATGTAAAGGGAGATGCTACGGTAGGTATTGTCGTCACATTGATTAACCTGGTAGGCGGTATTGCCATGGGAATGACCCGTCAGAGCCTTGAAATCGGAGACGCCCTGAATCAATACGGAATTCTTACCATTGGTGACGGCCTTGTCAGCCAGATTCCGTCGTTGCTGATTTCACTGGCAACCGGTATTCTGGTAACGAAAGCATCTAAAGAAGCAGATTTCAGCGATTTGCTGATCCGGCAGTTGTTTGGAATTCCCAAGGTATTGTATATTGTGGGCGCAGTTTTAATTTTCCTGGGACTGGCGACGCCTTTGGACTGGCGACTCTTTGTTCCCCTTGGAATTGCATTTCTGATTGCAGGCAGAAGCATGGAAACCAGTCTTGGTGTTGAAGCCATTGAAGAAGAAGTGGATATGGCAGAGGAGCAGGCGGAGGAGATCCGAAGGCCAGAGAATGTGGTATCTCTGCTGCAGGTAGATCCCATTGAGCTGGAATTTGGATACGGTATTATTCCCCTGGCGGATGTGAACCAGGGCGGCGACCTGTTGGATCGTGTGGTTATGATCCGAAGGCAGATTGCGTTGGAACTCGGTACTGTGGTGCCGATTATCCGTCTCAGGGATAACATACAGCTGAACCCCAATCAGTACATCATTAAGATCAAGGGGATTCAGGTAACAGAAGGAGAGATTTTATTTGACCACTATATGGCAATGAATCCCGGATTTGTGGAAGAAGAGATTTCCGGTATCCCGACCTTTGAGCCTTCCTTCCATCTGCCGGCCCTCTGGATTACGGAGAGTCAGCGGGAACGTGCGGAAAGCCTGGGATATACGGTAGTTGATCCGCCGTCCATCATTGCAACCCATTTGACGGAAGTAATCCGGATGCATATTGATGAGCTGCTGTCCCGTCAGGATGTACAGAATCTTGTCAATAATATCAAGGAGACTAACCCAACCCTTGTGGATGAGCTGATACCGAAGCTGCTTGGAATTGGAGAGATTCAGAAAGTGCTGCAGAATTTGCTGCGGGAAGGAATTTCCATTCGGGATTTGCTTACAATTTTTGAAACTATGGCAGATCATGCAGCCACCACCAGGGATACGGATGTGCTGACAGAATATGCAAGGCAGAGTCTGAAGCGGGCGATTTCCAGCAAATATTTTCCGGCAAATGAGGTTACCAGCGTAATTACCTTAGATCCTAAACTGGAGCAGGAGATTATGGGATCTGTCAAACAGACGGAACAGGGCGCATATCTGACTCTGGACCCGGAGAAAACCAAAGCCATTATGGCGTCGTTGGAAACAGAAATTGCCAAGCTGGAAAATCTCGGCAAAAATGCGATTATTATCACATCGCCGATTGTGCGTATGTATTTTAAGAAATTGACAGAAGATTATTTCAGAGACTTAATCGTTGTTTCTTATAATGAAGTTGAATCCAACGTAGAATTACAATCAGTAGGGATGGTGAGCCTTTCATGACGATAAAGAAATTTCAGGGAAGAACAGAAGAAGAAGCCACTGCAAAGGCAAAAGAAGAATTCGGCCCCCAGACAGTGATTATGAATGTGAAGGAAGTGAAACCCAAAGGGTTTCTCCGTTCTTTTAAAACTTCTGTTTTTGAAGTGACGGCGGCGATTGAGGAAATGGAACAGCCCTCAGCAGCTAAGATTCCGGCGCCTTTGCCGCCGGCGCCGGGAAATATCAATATAGCGGCGGATGAGCCTATTGCCATCCCAAAGCCGGAACCGATGAAAGAAATGTTTGCTTCGGTGGAAAATACCTGGGCCTCCTCGATGGGAGTGCAGCCACAGATACCGAATACGGAAGAGAAGAAAAAAGAAAATGCGGTGGAGAATAATCTGGAAGAAAAGTTAGAAAGCCTGCAGTCGCTGTTAGAGGAAAAATTGTCGCCCCAGCAGCCGGAGGAACTGCCGAAGGAGGCTCCTGTGGATGAGAATTTTAAGTTTATAAAAATGATTTACAGTATTTTGTTAGATAACGAAGTAGATGAAAAGTATGTCAACCAGATTATGGATGAAGTGGAAAAAGTAATGAAAGGAGGCGCCAGTGTAGACCTGATTCTGTCCAGTATTTATCAGAAAATGATTTTGAAGTTTGGACAGCCTCAGCCAGTGGAACTGTCGGAACGCAAACCCAAGGTAGTCTTTTTTATCGGTCCTACCGGAGTGGGCAAAACCACAACAATTGCCAAAATTGCATCGCGGTTCAAGATGGAAAAAGGGAAAAAAGTTGCGCTTTTTACCGCAGATACTTACCGTATTGCGGCGGCAGAACAGCTTAGGACTTATGCGAATATCATGGATACTCCGTTAAATATCGTGTATTCTTCGGAAGAATTAAATGAAGAAATTAAGAAATCAGAAGAATATGATTTGGTGTTGATTGATACGGCAGGGTTTTCCCACAAAAATGAGGAACAGCGAAATGAAACAAAAGAATTGATTGACAGGATACCGGGAGAATATCAGAAAGAAGTATATCTGGTCTTGAGTGCAACTACCAAATACCGGGATCTGATTGATATTGCAGATATTTACAAAAAGAACTTCCAGTTTAAGTTAATATTTACCAAGCTGGATGAAACCAGTTGTTATGGAAATATCCTGAACATGAAGCTTTATACCGGGGCAGACTTGTCTTATTCTACTTATGGCCAGAACGTTCCGGAGGATATTGAAATCTTTAATACGCAGAAAATTGTAAAACATCTGCTTGGAGGAAAATAAGTATGGACCAGGCAGAACAGTTAAGAAACATTGTGAAGAAAAATCAGCAGTCCGCACCAAAGGCGCGCATTTTTACTGTTACCAGTGGAAAAGGCGGTGTGGGCAAATCGAATGTAGTGGTAAATCTGGCAGTGCATATGCAGAGACTTGGAAAAAAAGTCATTATCTTTGATGCCGATTTAGGGCTTGCAAATGTGGAAATCATGTTTGGCGCAATTCCGAAATATAATTTAAGTGATTTGATTTACCGCGGAAAGACCATACAGGAGATTATTACCCCGGGACCTATGGATATTGGATTTATATCCGGCGGTTCAGGAATTACGGGCGTTAACAATTTGTCGAAAGAAAAATTAAAATTTCTGGTGCATAACTTATCAGAATTAGATGATCTTGCTGATATTATTCTGATAGATACCGGCGCCGGAATCTCAGATCATGTGTTGGAATTTGTGATGGCCAGTCCTGAAATCCTGCTGCTTGCCACCTCAGAACCAAGTTCTCTGACGGATGCATATTCTCTGCTGAAAGCGCTGCACAGGAATCCGGAATTCCGTCAGGCACAGACAAAAATTAAAGTAATCTCTAACCGTGTGGTGTCAGAAGAAGAAGGAATGGGAATTTATGAGAAGCTTAATGCTGTGGTGGGACAATTCCTGAAGGGAAATTTAGAATACCTTGGAATGATTCCCCAGGATTTGGCAATGGAAAAGGCGGTACGTCAGCAGCAGCCGGTAAGTATTCTTTATCCTGAAGCAAAGTCCAGCCGGGCTTTTGAAGTATTGACAGGCAATCTCCTGGATGGGAATACGGTTCCTTTACATGCAAAAAAAGGAATTATGCAGCTGTTTTCCCGCTTTATTTATAGGAGAGGTTAGCATATGAGAGCCAATGTTGTCAAAACAGGAGACAGAGTTGAAATAAGAATTTTACAACAGGTAGAACAAGGAAAAAAGCTGGGGGAATATCCGCCGGCTTATCGTAGTATGGTGGAACATGTACAGGAGGATGGTTCCCTGGAACTGCTGGTTCCCATTGTGAAGGGGAAGATTGACGCTCCTCCCAGCGGCGTCAGACTGGAAGCTTTGATTTATACAAGGGCGGGAATGTACCGCTGCATCGCCCATATCAAGAATCGCTACCTGAAAGAAAATGTCTATCTGATGCTGATGGAACTGAAAAGTCCTCTGGAAAAATTTCAGAGACGGGAATTTTATCGGTTTGAATGCGTGATGGATATCCAGTATATGACTATTACCGAAGAGGAAGTTGGAATAGATGATATCACAGAATTAAAGGAACATCATAGATTAACATATCCGGAGGATCTGGTAGAAAGCGCTGTTGCAGTAGATATCAGCGGAGGAGGCATCCGCTTTGTCTCTGACTTGCCGGCAGAAGAAGGCAGTTTTATTCTGATTGCCATTCGCCTGGTAAACGAAAGCATGGATTATCCTCTGGAACTGATAGGAAAAGTTGTGATTTGCCAGAAAGTAGAACCCGGGCAAAGCAAAGAGAAGTACGAATATCGTGTCAATTTTATCATGAAAGATGAAAAGAAGCGGGAACTGATCATAAAATATATTTTTGAACAAGAACGCAGAAGCAGACAAAAAGGGTGATATTATGAAAAAAAATATTTTAGTGGTTGATGACTCTGCACTTATGAGAAGGCTACTTTGTGATATAATCAACGCAGATAGTACATTTCAAGCAACAGATGTTTGCAGAGACGGCCTGGAGGCATATGAAAGACTGAAAACAACCAGTTATGACGCAGTGATTCTGGATGTGAATATGCCTCGTATGGACGGCCTGGAATTACTGGAAAGACTACAGCAGGAGAAAATTAAAGCCACCATAATTATGGTAAGCACCCTGACCGTGAAGGATGCGGATATTACAATCCGTGCCATGGAACTGGGAGCGATTGATTTTGTCACAAAACCCGGCAATATCATTGAAGCAAAGGGAGACGATTTCAAGGGCAGCTTATTGCGTGTACTGAAAGCAGTGGTCAGATCTGACAATGCCAAGAATATCCTTTCGTCCAATGTCAGAACGGCGGAGAAGCCGGCAGCGGTAAAGGCTGTCCAATTGCCCCGGAAAACATCAGGAAAGGCAGGAAGCAGACTGGTTGCCCTTGCATGCTCCACGGGAGGTCCCAAGGCATTGCAGAGCGTTATACCCTATTTGCCGGAGAATATGGACGCGCCTATGGTTCTGGTTCAGCATATGCCGGTGGGCTTTACAAAGTCCATGGCAGACCGATTGAATGAAGTCAGCAAAATTGCAGTTAAAGAGGCAGAAGAAGGTGAAGTTCTGGGCAAAGGATGCGTCTATATCGCCCCTGGCGGAAAGCACATGGAGATCCAGAAGAAACCGGACGGCAGACATGTGGTCCATTTAAATGACGCGCCGGCAATCGGCGGACTTCGCCCCTGTGCCAATGTGACTTATGAATCTTTACGGAACAGCGGATATGATGAGATTGTATGCGTGGTTCTTACCGGAATGGGTGCGGACGGGACAGGAGGAATCCTTTCCCTGAAGCAGAAAAAGAAAATCCATGTAATTGCCCAGGATGCCAAATCCTGTGTAGTATACGGAATGCCGAAGGCAATTGCCGAAGCCGGCGCTGTAGATGAGGTAGTTCCCTTAACAGAAGTTGCGCAAACGATAATAAAGAATGTGGGGGTACAGTAGTATGGATGTAAGCCAATACCTTGAGATTTTTATTGATGAAACCAATGGACATCTGCAGAACCTTTCGGATTGTATCATGAGTCTGGAGAAAGATCCGGAGAATATGGATACCATCAATGAGATTTTCCGGGCGGCCCATTCCCTGAAAGGAATGGCGGGTACCATGGGATTTAAGCGCATGCAGCGTTTGACTCATGATATGGAAAATGTATTCCAGGAAGTCCGCAGCAATAATATGAGCGTTACCAGCGGTCTTGTGGATGTATTGTTTCAATGTCTGGACGCCATTGACGCATATTTGGAAAATGTAAAAGAAAGCTCAGAAGAAGGCACAGATGACAACGAGGCAATCATTCAGGAATTGAATGATATTCTGGCAGCCGGAACCGGAAATGCGCCGGCGAAGGAAGAGAAGCCGGCAGTGAAAGAAGAACCGGCCCAAAATGAAGGCGAGGACAGATTTCAGAAGAAATATCTGGACATTGAATTTTCTGAAAAAGAAAAAGAAGAACTTCGGGTATCGGAAGAAAAGGGTATGAAACTGTACGGCATGACAGTTTACATCCAGGAAGACTGCCTGCTGAAAGCCGCAAGGGCATTCCTTGTGTTTAAGGCAGTAGAAGATTTTGGAAATATCATTGTATATAATCCCACGTCTCAGGATATTGAAGATGAGAAGTTCGGATTTGATTTCAGTTTTTACTTTGCAAGCGAAACGGAGCTGGATAAGATTCTGGAAGTTTCCAAAGCTGTTTCTGAAATTGAAGAAGTAGTGGGAGAAAAGGTTGAATATAAAGAGCTGACCGCTGCAGCGGCAAAGAAGGAAGAAGAGGCAGCCGCAGCAGCCAGGGAGCAGGAACAGAAGAAAGAAGCTGCCGCGCCGGTTCCGGCTGCCG
The DNA here is from genome assembly GCF_056822245.1 of Petralouisia sp. NCBI lineage: Bacteria > Bacillati > Bacillota > Clostridia > Lachnospirales > Lachnospiraceae > Petralouisia > Petralouisia sp. The sequence goes on from NZ_JBQIOP010000010.1 coordinate 92,393, forward strand.
GGGCAAAGCCGCAGACACAGCCCCAGGCGCAGAACGGGAAAAAACCGAACGCCGGCAAGCCGGTGACAAACCGGACAGTCCGTGTGGATATTGAGAAACTGGACGCATTGATGAATCAGGTCAGCGAGCTGATCATTGCCAAGAACTCTCTGGTATCCATCGGCTCCACCTCAGATGGAGGCGTGGGCAGCTCCAATTCCCAAGCCTTCCATGAACAGATTGAATATCTGGAACGGATAACCACAGGCCTTCATGAATCCGTTATGAAAGTCCGGATGGTTCCCATTGAAAGCGTAGTTCAGAAATTCCCGCGGATGATCCGTGATTTATCCAAGAAGCTGGATAAAAAGATGGAACTGCATATGACCGGTGAAGATACAGAACTGGATCGTACCGTGGTGGATCAAATTGGAGATCCGTTGCAGCATTTACTGCGTAACTCGGCCGATCACGGTCTGGAAAATACGGAATTGCGTAAGAAACGGGGCAAACCGGAGACAGGTTCCATTCACCTGAATGCATTCCAGGAAGGAAATAACGTTATTATCGAAGTAAGTGACGATGGTAATGGAATTGATACGGAAAATGTAAAAAATAAAGCCATTGAACGGGGACTGATCACACCGGAGCAGGGCGCTGCTCTGAGTCAGAAAGAAATCATTGATTTCCTGTTTATGCCCAGCTTTTCCATGGCAAAACAGATTTCTGACGTTTCCGGCCGGGGCGTGGGACTGGATGTTGTGAAATCCAACATTGAAGCGTTAGGCGGAGATGTGGAAGTAAAAAGCATTCTGGGAGAAGGCTCCAAATTTACCGTTCGCCTGCCTCTGACACTGGCAATTATTCAGGCTCTTATGGTGGAGGTGCGGGGAGAAAAATATGCTATTTCCCTTGGCTCCATTGAGACAATTGAAGAAATTATGGCAGACGAAATCAAGTTTGTCCAGGCAAAAGAAGTGATACATATCCGCGGAATGGTAATTCCGCTGATCCGTTTGGATCAGCTTCTGGATTGCGAACCAGAAGAAGAGGAAAAAGAAAGCCTCACGGTAATTATTGTCCGCAAGGGCGATAAATTTGCCGGGCTTATTGTAGATGAATTGAACGGCCAGCAGGAAATTGTTATCAAATCCCTGGGCAAATACATTAACAACAGTACCAAGATTATCAGCGGAGCCACCGTTCTCGGTGACGGCGAAGTGGCATTAATCCTGGATGTTAATACATTATTTTAGGGGGTGTTACTATGGCTAACAATATATCTGTGGTAGAAAATGGCAAGAAACAGTTCATCGTAGTAAAAATCGGCAGTGAACAATACGGAATAGACATCAGTTATGTTGATAATATTGTCCGGATGCAGAAGATTACCAGGGTGCCGAAAGCACAGTCTTATTTTAAAGGAATCATCAATCTGCGCGGAGAAATTGTACCGGTAATGAGCATTCGCACCAAGATGGATCTGGAACCGGACGTTTTTACGGATGTTACCAGGATCATTATACTGAAGCTGGAAGAGCATGGCGTTCTCGGGCTTATTGTGGATGAAGTGAAAGAGGTGGTAACCCTTGGCCCGGATGAAATTGATAAAGTGGCTTATGATGCTAAGAACAGTAAAAGCAACTTTATCAACGGCGTTGGCAAACACGGTGACGAGCTGATTTCCCTGTTTGACACCAACAGTATCATTGATGAAACGGAAACTGTGTAGTTAGAGTGTAAAAGGCTGCTGCAGCAAAATAGGAGTTTGGGCAGCAGCTTGTTCGTAATTTAAGGAGAAAAGAGCCATGGCGAAGTTTAGTTTGGATCAGGTTAATGAAATGTATTTCGATGTTCTTAAGGAGATTGGCAACATCGGAGCCGGAAACGCTACCACCGCAATTTCCAATATGCTGAACCTGAAGGTGAATATGGAGGTGCCCAAGATAGAATTTCTAACGTTTCAGGAGCTGCCTACTGCCATATCGGCAGAAGAAGAAACGATTGTCGGGATTTTTCTGGAGGTGGAAAGCGATATCAGCGGAAGCATGATGTTTTTGCTGAAAATGGACTCCGCGCATTATCTGGTAAATCATCTGATGGGCAGGCCGGACGACTACGCAGAAGAATTTAATGATATGGATTTGTCTGCAATCAGGGAGATTGGAAATATTATCTCCGGTTCCTACTTGTCTGCATTGTCAACGATGACAAATATGGTGATTACCGCATCGGTGCCGTATCTTGCCATTGACATGGCAGCGGCTATTTTAAGTGTGCCGGCAATTCAGTTTGGACAATATGGGGATAACGCGCTTTTGATACAGACAGAATTTGGAGATGATGTCAAAATACAGGGATTCTTTATATTAATGCCGGATGTAGATTCCTATGATAAGATTTTAACTTCATTGGGGATTGCACTATAAGAGGAGCAAGGAGTTATGGCTACAATTAAGGTTGGAATGGCAGATTTGAATATCTGCAAAGGCGATGATATGATTACTACTCTTGGACTTGGGTCCTGTATCGGGATTGCCGTTTATGATCCGGTCGTAAAAATCGGAGGTTTGGCGCACATCATGCTTCCGGACAGTACACAGATGAGGAATAATTCGAATATTGCCAAATTTGCAGATACAGGAATTGAAGAATTAGTTCGCAGGGTACTGGCAGCGGGCGCCAATAAAAGACGTCTTGTTGCAAAGATTGCCGGAGGAGCGAAAATGTTTGAAGTCAGCGGGCTTTCCACCATTGGAAATGTAGGAGAACGCAACGCGCAGGCTTCCAGGAAAAAATTAAAGCAGCTTGGAATTCCCTTATTGGCGGAGGATACCGGACTGAACTATGGACGGACCGTGGAACTGTATACGGCAACGGGGGAATTTCGGATTAAAGCAGTAGGCAAAACCATTAAATCTATTTAAAAGGGTGACAGGATATGAAAACAAAACAGGTGCCGATTATTATTACATTGATTGCAGGACTGGCAATTTGTATTATAGGATTTCTCACACGTATGGAAACGAAGCAGTTTGTAAAAACATGGGTCATCGTTTTAATTATATTTTATATCCTGGGATGTGTTGCGAAACTGTTGTTAGATAAAAATTTCAAGGAAGAACCAGAAGAAGCCACGGAAGAGGCAGCGGAGGAGGAAGAAGGAGGAGAGAATGCCGAAGAAGCTGAAGGCCAGGCAGAACTTCCAAAAGACCAGAATGACTCCGCAAAAGAAGAAAAAAATAATGCAGGCGGCCGGTAGGCAGTTCCTGCTAGTCTTGGGGGCTTTGGATGAACGCAGCAGAGAGAGAACGATTGTGGGCAGATTTCTTAAAGAAACCTACAGCAGAATTGAGAGAACGAATTATTGTAGAGTATGCGCCGCTTGTCAGAATTGTGGCAGGCCGGCTGAGCATGTATCTTGGATATAATGTGGAATACGACGATCTGGTGGGATATGGAATTTTTGGTTTAATTGATGCCATTGATAAGTTTGATATCAACAAGGATGTAAAGTTTGAAACATATGCCAGTCTCAGAATCAGAGGTTCCATTCTGGATCAGATACGGAAGATGGACTGGATTCCCAGAACCGTACGCCAGAAACAGAAAAAAATTGACGAAGCAATTAAAAAGATAGAGACAAGAACCGGAAGGACTGCATTGGATGAAGAAATTGCCAGTGAACTGGAGGTAAGCAGCGATGAACTGCTGAACTGGCAGACTCAGCTTAAGATTACGAATGTGGTGTCTCTGAATGAATATGTGGAACAGGGAATGGAGCCTACCATGGACGCCAGAGGCAATTCACACTTTATTCAGCCGGAGGACGCTGTTGCAGAAGAAGAATTAAAGAAGGTATTGGGAGAATCCCTTCAGGTTCTGACAGAAAAGGAACGAAAAGTAATTACTCTGTATTATTATGAGGATTTAACATTAAAAGAAATTAGTAACGTACTGGAGGTGTCGGAATCCCGTATATCACAGCTTCATACAAAAGCTTTGATGAAGATGAAAAAAACAATGGGACCCTACATGAATATATTAACGGATTAGGTGGTTGATGCTATGGAGAGCAAAAATGGGTATTTCAAACTAGATATAAGAGATGCGGGAGTATTCCTTCAGGTATATCCGCCGAAAGAGGGAGGAAAACCGCCAGAGTACAAAGAAGTAGTAGCTTATCTGGACGCAAAGGGTTACGGCATGTATGACGTAAAGGAGTTAAACTATGCCTTAACTGCTGCAGGAGGGGTTCAGGAAGTTTACGTGGGCGCATGGAACGGAACTTATGAAAACGAACAGATGGAGGTAAACATTTCCATTGATAAAATGTTGGTTTTCTGCCGGTTTTATCCACCTTCCAACAAAGGAAAACTGATGACAGCAGAAGATATTGTTTCGGATCTGTCCTTCCGTAAGGTTACTGTAGGGCTCAAGCAGGATGAAATTCAGAAATTTCTTCAGGATCGCCATTACTGTACGAATTATATTATGGCAAAAGGCGTTCCGCCAATTAATGGAAAAGATGCCAGAATTGAATATTTCTTTAATACAAACCATAATCTAAAACCGAAAAAAAATGAAGACGGCACGGTAAATTATTACGAGTTAAATACGATCAGCCGGGTGGAAAAAGGGCAGGTGCTTGCAAAACTTCACAAAGAAGTCATTGGAAAACCCGGAAAAGACGTTTTCGGAGGTGAAATTCAGGGACGGCAGGCCAAAACCCTGAAACTGGAATTTGGAAATAATATTACCCTTTCCGAAGATATGACGGAGATTTATTCCGGCGTCACCGGCCATGCCAGTCTGGTAAACGGCAAGGTATTTGTGGAGGATGTGTTTGAGGTTCCGGCGGATGTGGACACTTCGACAGGAAATATTGTCTATGACGGCAATGTGACCGTAAAAGGAAATATAAAGAGCGGATTTTCTGTGACTGCCAAAGGAGATATTGTTATAGAAGGCGTGGTAGAAGCTGCTTTTCTTTCTGCCGGAGGCCAGATTATTGTAAAACGGGGCATTCACGGCATGGGAAAGGGCAAAGTCCAGGCGAAAGACAATATTATCACTAAATTTATTGAAAATGCCACGGTAATTTCAGGCGGCTATATTGAGACAGACTCTATTCTGCACAGCCAGGTGTCGGCTGGCACAGATATCCGTGTCAGCGGAAAAAAAGGCTTTGTAAACGGCGGGGTGATTCGGGCAGGCAATTTGATTGAGGCGCAGACCATCGGTTCCACCATGGGAACTCTTACCAAATTGGAAGTGGGCGTAGATCCTATGGTGAAGGAGCATTACGGAGAACTGCAGAAAAGCATTATTCAAATCAGCAAAGAGTTGGAACAGTTACGGCCCATTCTGGTAAACTTTAATGAAAAAATGCAGAAAAAGGAGGCTTTAAGCGCCGATCGGATTCAGCAGGTTCAGTCCGTGGCCCGCTCTTTTAAAGAAAAACAGCAGTTATTGAATACCCAGCGTAAAGAACTGAAGGAACTTCATGAACAGATTCAAATGTCCCACAATGCCAAAATAAAAGTAAAAGGCAGCATTTATCCGGGGGTAACCGTAAATATTTCTGAGGTGAGCATGAATATCAAGAGCGAAAGGACATTTTCGAAGTTCTTAAAGGAGCATGGCGAAGTGGTGGTCCGTACGTTGTAAAAGGAGGGTAAAGCATGTCAATCAGGCCAGTGGAATTCAGCGGTGTGGTTCAAAGAAGCCAGGATGTCAGCACTTTAAAGCAGAATGAGGATAATAAAGCCATGCTGCAGCAGCAAAATGTGCAGACGCAGTTTGCAAAAGATACTGTACATCATATGAAACAGGTCAACCACGCCAATGACGCTGATAATCCGAAGAAAAAATTTGACGCCCGGGAGAAGGGAAGCAATGAATACGAGGATCGGCGGAACAAAAAGAAAAAGGCGGGGGAAAAAAATAATGGAAAGGTAAGCGTTAAAACCTCAGGCGGTTTTGATATGAAAATATAGGTAGGTACAAGTATGACAGCAGTAGAAATTGTTTTATTGATTATTGGCGTCGTGATGATGGTCGCGAGTTTTTTCATTGCAGAAAAATTGTCAAATCAGGATTTGGACAAGGTTGCCGAACTGAGTACAGAGGAAATGCAGCGTATTCTGGAACGGAGCCTGAATGACGCCCAGGTAAAGGTAGATAACATGGTGGATCAGGTGATCGATCATTCTATTGAGAAATCCATGGAAGTGGTGGAACGGGCATTAGATAAAGAAACCAATGAGAAAATGCGGGCAATTACAGAATATTCTGATACGGTGTTGGAATCTATTCATAAGACCCATAATGAAGTTATGTTTCTCTACAGTATGCTGAACGATAAGCATTCTGAACTTACAAAGTATGCAGGAAACCTTGCACAGCTTGCCATTCATTTAGAGGAGCTGCAGGAACAAATTCAAAATACGGTGGATCATTCCGATGAGATTTTAAGCAGAAGCCAGGAACCGGCAGAGCCGGTCCGCAGAACAGAACCGGTTCTGCCGGAAAAACTCCAGATGCCGGAAGCCGAATTCTTTACTGAGGAGCAGGCGGCAGAAAAATCTAACCATAATCAGAAGATTCTGGATATGTACCGAAACGGAACAGACGCCGTGGAGATTGCAAAAGAATTAGGACTTGGTGTAGGTGAGGTAAAACTTGTAATCGGGTTATTCAGAGAGGAAGAATTATAATCTATGAAACTGAAATATTATTTGCGGGGATTAGGAGTTGGTATTATATGTACTGCCATTATCATGGGAATTGCTTTGTCCGGAAATAAAAAGGAAACACTGACAGATGCAGAAATCATAGAACGGGCCAGGCTCCTTGGCATGGTGATGGAAGAAGAAACTTCTGACCAGGAAAAACCGGAAGATGGAACAACGCCTGAAAATCAAGATGCCGGAGAAGAACAGCCAGACAGTGACAAAACAGAAGATACAAAAAGTGACGGGACAGAAGCAGGCAATCCGAATGCAGGAGAAAATCCGGACGCAGAAGAGAACGGTTCTGAAGCTCCTGAGGAGCCTGCCGTCAGCCAGGGGGACATCGAAGTGGAAATCAAAGAAGGAGAGTTTTCGGATGTAGTCAGCCGGAAGCTTTTTGAGGCGGGATTGGTGCCGGACGCAGAAGAGTTTAATGCCTATATGACTCAAAAAGGCGTGGACGATTCCCTGCGGATCGGGGTTCATTTGATTCCTGCCGGTTCTACGCCAGATGAAATTATTGCAATTTTGCAGGAAAAACCTCAATAGGACTTGCAAGTAAAATTTTCCTGTGATATAATTGCAAAGATAATATAAATCACATATGTGGATTTCAGAGCCGGTGCCCTGTCGGTGGCTTTGGAAGAGGAAGCATGTGGAAGAATCTAACCAATGGAGGTAAAAACATGGGCGTTATTTCAATGAAACAGTTATTAGAAGCAGGTGTTCATTTCGGACATCAGACAAGAAGATGGAACCCTAAGATGGCTCCTTACATCTACACAGAGAGAAATGGCATTTATATCATCGACCTGCAGAAATCAGTAGGCAAAGTAGATGAGGCCTACAAGGCAGTGGCTGATATTACCGCTGAAGGCGGTACCATTCTTTTTGTAGGTACCAAGAAGCAGGCGCAGGATGCTATTAAGGCAGAAGCAGAGCGCTGCGGCATGTTCTATGTGAATGAGAGATGGCTGGGCGGAATGCTGACGAACTTCAAGACCATTCAGAGCCGTATTGCAAGACTGAAAGCAATTGAAACAATGGCAGAGGACGGAACTTTTGATGTTCTCCCCAAGAAAGAAGTAATTGCGCTGAAGAAGGAATGGGAGAAATTAGAGAAGAACCTGGGCGGAATTAAAGACATGAAGAGAATTCCGGATGCAATTTTCATTGTAGATCCCAAGAAAGAGAGAATCTGTGTACAGGAAGCGCATACATTAGGCATTCCATTAATTGGTATTTGTGATACAAACTGTGATCCGGAAGAACTGGATTACGTTATTCCAGGTAATGATGACGCCATCAGAGCCGTTAAATTGATTGTTTCTAAGATGGCAGACGCCGTTGTGGAAGCAAATCAGGGAACCATTGAAGAAGAAGCTGCAGAAGAACCGGACGAGGCTGTAGAGGAATAAGCAGCAGTATTTTTCAGGATTGAGAGAATAGTTGCGTTCAATGAGAGGACAGACAGTATTGCCTGTCCTCAATTATGGATAAATGGAGGGAATAAAGATGGCTATTACAGCAGCAATGGTAAAAGAGTTAAGAGAGATGACCGGTGCAGGCATGATGGACTGCAAGAAGGCTTTGAATGAGACAAACGGCGATATGGATGCCGCTGTGGAATTTTTAAGGAAAAATGGACAGGCAAAGGCAGAGAAGAAAGCAGGAAGAATCGCAGCAGAAGGTCTTTGCACCGTTGTAGTAAAAGATGATAAGACCGCAGCAGTGGTTGAAGTAAATTCTGAGACAGACTTTGTTGCAAAGAACGACACATTTAAAACATTTGTGGAAGCAGTGGCTGCTCAGGCAGTAAACTCAGATGCTGCAGACCTGGATGCTTTTATGGCAGAAGCCTGGAATGAAGATTCCAGTAAAACTGTAAAAGACGCGCTGGTAGAGAAAATTGCAGTAATCGGCGAGAACTTAAATATCCGCAGATTTGAGAAAGTTACCGCAGAAAACGGATGCGTGGTTTCTTATATTCACGGCGGCGGAAGAATCGGCGTTATCGTAGAAGCAGAGACTTCTGCAGTTAATGACACTGTTAAAGAAGCATTAACCAATCTGGCAATGCAGATTGCGGCTCTTTCTCCTAAATATGTTTCCAGAGACGAAATCAGCGAAGAATATATCGCCCATGAGAAAGAAATCCTTCGGGCTCAGATTATGAATGATCCGAAAGAATCGCAGAAACCGGAGAAGGTAATCAATGGCATGATCGAAGGCCGTGTTAACAAAGAGCTGAAAGAAATTTGCCTGGTAGATCAGGTATACGTTAAAGCAGAGGATGGAAAGCAGACAGTAGGAAAGTACCTGGAAGCTGTTTCCAAAGAAGTTGGAGCGGAAGTGTCCGTGAAGAGATTTGTCCGTTTTGAGACTGGAGAAGGTCTGGAGAAGAAACAGGAAGATTTTGCGGCTGAGGTTGCGGCTCAGATGAAATAAATCGTCTGATTATAAAGAACCCTATAAAACGCTGGGAACACGCATGTTTCCAGCGTTTTTTGCGATTTAGGGGGTATCATAAACTGGTGCAAAATATCGTAAGTTTTTGCACCAGAGTTGGTCAAAAGTTGGTCAGGCGAGTTGGTCAAAATTTTTTGACCAACTTTGGAAGCGAAGTTTGCATGATTTTTATATGGTAGAAAAAGTTGGTCAGAGGAAAGCAGAAGTTGGTCAGGATGATGAGCGTCTGCTTTTTCTAATATAATTAAAATCGCTTAAGGCGTGAAAGGAGACAATAATGCATTTAGTAGAAATTGAGACAAAACTGAGAAAGGATGGGATAATCCAGATACCAGATAAGGAACTGGAGGCAACAGGACTGCATGAGGGAGATGAGGTATGTCTTTTGTATATGACAAAACAGAAGGGGGAGAGACGTAACGATTCTGGTGAATTTATACTTGAAAGAAGATAATGGAATACTATGGTGAGAGACAAAAAAGATATCAGACGGCACTTATTTTTAGTGGAAAAGTAAGTGCCGTCTTTTTTTATTACAATAAGCTGGCTCACAGAGTGTGGTAGCGTTTGTTGTGGAAGGTACAAATCAAACTGGAATACTTACATTTCAATTTGGCATTACCCTGCGAACGTGGGAAAGTAACGTAAATAAATCTATTTATCATTATTGCTATTGCATACGTTTGGAAAATATATTTGTTGGTTATTGTGAATGGATATATCTACATGTTTCGGGTATTGTGGTTGTAACAAAACAAAGAAAGGGGCTGGTACAATGGAAATGAAAAACCTATGCGGAAAGATTCCCGTGGCACTGCACCTCAAGGTAAGAGCTGAAATTGAGCAGAGGGAAATCAGTACACAGCAGTTTATCCAGCAGGTCATCGAAGAACATTTTATGGAAAAAGGAGTGAATCGTATGGAAGCAAGAACAATCGCAGTACAGGTAAGCGAGCAGTTATTTACAAGGCTCAAGAACGCAGTAGCATGGAAAGGATGCAAGCAGAAAGAATTTCTCATCAGTGTCATCGAAAAAGCAATCGAGGAAGTGGAGGCGGAGATGAAACAGGCAGACCAACCAGATGCGGAATCCGGCGAGTAAGAAAAAATGAAAACAGAATCAATACTACATAAGCGGTATGGAAATCAAAATCCATGCCGTTTTTTATGTGCGCCCAGTATGGGCGCAATCTAATCGGTGAAAGTCCGTAACACGCCCTGATAGTGGGAAGTGTATAGCCAAGAGCAAGGGTGTCCATCGT